>DATLYB010000474.1:0-2532 GCA_035575215.1 Chitinophagales bacterium | reverse complement strand
CAATATTTACAGAAAGCAGGTGGTTTAAAAAATCATAGGTGGGAGCGATGTTGTCAAACATCTCTTCCACCTGCTTCTTCTTGCTGACAGGTTTTCCGTACGGTGTTACTGGTATGGGTTTCAATTTGTAAGTTTACCTTGTTTGAGCAAGAGCGTTGGTTGCTTGGGCGAAACTCTGCACCACACTTACCGAAAACATGACATTGGTTGAAAAACCGCACCGAATTTAAGATGTTTTTAAAAAGCCCCCGCTTTATTGGAAGCTTTCCCTCCGTTGCGCAAACACCAAAAACCGGACATCCGGAATTCGCATTTGCCGGCAGGTCAAACGTGGGCAAGTCATCGCTGATAAATTACCTGGTGAATGTGAGGAACCTTGCACGCATTTCACAGACGCCCGGCAAAACACAACTGATTAATTATTTCCTTGTGGATGAAAAATGGTACTTGGTTGACCTTCCCGGATTTGGTTTTGCGAAAGTATCGAAAGAAAAACGCTTTTCATTTCAAAAAATGATTACGGACTATTTGATTCAAAGCGAAGCGCTTCATTGCGTGTTTCTGCTGATTGACTCGCGCATTCCACCCCAGCGCAGCGACCTAGATTTCGCAAATTGGCTGGGAAAGTGTCAAATTCCATTCGTACTCGTATTTACAAAAGCCGACAAATATCCTTCTGCGCAGTTTAAAACCAACATTGAAGCATTCAAACAAGAAATGCTGAAAAACTGGGATGAGCTGCCGCAGATATTCATTACTTCCGCCAGGAATAAAAAAGGGCGTGATGAATTGATAAAGTTTATTAACGCTTCTAATTCTTAATTGAATTAATTGAGTTAACTGTGTTATACCGTGATGGAATTGCCGACCTGAATCTCTCTACTTGAATTCATGAAAATCATCGAAGACTTCTGCTTTCGCAACTGGGCTGCTAACGAGCGATGCTTTCCGTTGAAATATTTTCAGCCGCAAACCGAACAGGAAATTGTAAGCATTGTAAAGGAGGCAGCGTTTCAAAAAAAGAAAATCCGGGTAGTGGGTGCCGGCCATTCATGGTCGTCACTTGCTTGCACGGATGGGTATATGGTCAATCTTGACAATTACTGCCGTATCATTTACATCAACAAAGAGAAAAGGCAAATCCGCGTGCAGGCGGGAATACGGCTGAAGCGGCTGAATAAAGTTCTGGATGAAAACGGACTGGCTCTGGTCAATCTGGGCTCCATCTCCGAACAAAGCTTAGCCGGAGTAACCGCCACCGGCACCCATGGAACCGGAATCCGGTTTCAAATTCTTTCAACAGCCATCATCGGGATGAGGGTAGTGAATGCTGATGGTGAAATTATTGAGATTAAGGAAGATAATCCGCTGCTGGACGCATACCGGCTGAGTCTTGGAGTTCTTGGGATTATCACTGAAATCACGTTGCAATGCACCGAAGCATTCAGCTTGCGTGAAGATTCCGTACCGATGCTGTTTGAAACTGCTCTTGAAAAACTTCCTCAATTGCTTCAGGAAAACGACCATTTGAAATTCTGGTGGTTTCCGCATGTGCGGCATCTGATGGTCTATCGCTACAACCGCGCAGAACGCAGGACGGGGGAGGAAGAACGGGAGAGAAACATTATGTTGAAATGGACTGAAGACGTATTGCTGAGCCGGTATTTTTTTGCTTTCTTGCTTAGAGCAGGAAATGTGTTCCCTTCCTGGATTCCATTCATTAACAACTTTATCGGTAAAATTCAGCTGAAAAAAATAAAGAGGGTAGGGAAGAGCAATAAAATTTTTAATGTACCCATGCCGCCAAAGCACCGCGAGAGTGAATATGCCATACCGGTTGAACGCACTGCAGAAGCCCTTCATGCTCTCCGCGGTGCTATTGAAAAGCACCGGTTGAAAATAAATTTTGTGGTGGAGGTGCGGTTTGTGAAAGGCGACCCGATTTGGCTAAGCCCTGCCTATGGTCGTGACAGTTGCTACATTGGAGGGTACCTGTATGGCGATAAAAGATGGGCAAGCTATTTAGCATTGTTTGAAAAACTGATGGTTCAGTTTGACGGCAAGCCCCACTGGGGGAAAGAGTTTACACCAGCATTGCATGATTTTGAAAAAATGTATGAGAGGTTGGGAGATTTCCGCAAGCTAAAAAATGAAGCTGATTCAGCGAACTTGTTTGGAAATGAATTGACGGGGAAAATTCAGCAATAATTTCCTTCATGAAAAATTGCAAAACAAACGGACTTCCTTCTCCGTAGAAACACTCACCTTCCCTTTTTTGACTTTTTGATTTTGTGGGATTTGAAAAACTATGCGGGGTATGGCTGGAGGAAAGAATCTGTGGAAGCTGTGTCTAATCGTAACAGGAATCATTATCACGCAATTTGCAAGTGCTCAGGACACTGTCAAGACCAAATGTGTCTTTCATGCTTCCGGTGAAGAGTGGCTCGTGCGTGAGGATGTGATTGGATTTGTTTCACCGCCATTTAGGCGATTTGCCATCCAATCGGATATTGTAAAAAAAACGGAGTTAGC
>DATLYB010000473.1:0-9285 GCA_035575215.1 Chitinophagales bacterium | reverse complement strand
GCATATACCAGCGCTGGCTCTTTTTACCGCGAGCCTGGAGAATACATGTTCGACCCCACGTGGCAGAATTTTCACTATGATGATTACCTTGCCGATGCCAGCAGCCGCGGCATGAAAGTGGTCTTGTGTCTGTCGAAAAATTTCACCTTCTATGCCGACAGCACCGGCACCAACACGCAAAGTGAAACTCATCCCGTTGCACCGGGCGCAAACAAGGAAGACCCCGCAAGCTATATTCTTTATGGAAAACTTGCCTTTCAGATTGCAGCGCGCTACGGAAGCAGGGTGGTTCCCGATTCGCTGCTGAAAGTGAAAAGTTTTCCTGCCGGAAACTGGCAGCATCAGGATAAACTTACGGAAACCGGCTGGCTGTATGGAATCGAGATTTGGAATGAAGCCGACAAGTGGGGAGGAGACTTCACCGCTCCGGAATATTTTGCGCTGCTTTCGGCATGCTACGATGGTCACAAAGGAACGCTGGGAAATGACGTGGGTGTAATGCAGGCTGACCCTGATATGAAATTTCTCTTTACCGGCACCACCGACAACACCACCAACTTCACCAAAGCCGTGCGCGACATTTGGGTGCAGCAGCGGGGAGAACCGTTTCCTGAAAATATCATTTTCAACTTTCATGTTTACTTCCATAACAAATATCTGAACAACGGCAACCGCACGACCGGCATCGCTCCGGAATTGGGGGGTGCGCTGGATGTGTACAGAAAGTGGGCGTTTTTTTCCGGCAGCAACAGCATGGCAAAAACAGAATATGGCTGGGACACGCATCCCAATTCCATCCAAAAAGCGCCTCTGCTCAGCCGTCCTGACACAGGCGATTACAGCAGGGAAGAATCACAGGCAGCCTTGCTGCTGCGGTCATACCATCTGCAAACGGTGTTTCCGCAAATGCTGATTTCCACGTTTTATCAGGTGCGTGATGAAAATCCCGGTAACAGTTTTCAGTACTCCACCTGCGGGGTGACCTATGGCGGCAGCGCGTATGCTCCGAAAGAAAGTTATTTCATCGTTTCCGGGTTTATTCAACTCGCTGATGGCTTTTACAGCAGCGGCACGCTGATGCGGGAAGACCCTTATGTAGTGAGGTACAGCGATGGGCAGGGAAAATATCTCTATGCCGTGTGGACGTATGCTAAAAATAAATTCACCATTCCTGCAATCACCACCGCTGATGATACCGTCATGCTGCTCGTTTCAACTAAAACCGGCATTGACTCAACAGTCATCATTCCGCAGAACGGCAGCTTCAGCATGGATGCACAGCAGATGCCCGTCTATCTTGTTTCTGACGGCTTGCTTTCATTCCATGTTCCGGCTTGCGAGCCGCTGACGGTTCAGAATATCACCCTGCCGCTGGGAGATTCGCTGCTCATTAATGGCGCATACAGGAAATCAACAGGAACCTATTATGATACTTTAGTCACTTTATCCGGTTCTGAATGCGACAGTATCATTGTAACCAACCTGACGGTGCCGGGCAGCATCGTCACCATCTCCGGGAGCATTGCTACCGAAATGGGGACACCGGTTCCGGGAGTGCAGGTTCATCTCAGCGGATTTGATACCGTTTCATTTGTTACGTCCCCTGACGGTATTTACTCATTCAATGTAAACCTGAATGAAAGCTATGTCGTTGCGCCATTCAAAAACAACGACAGCATTCCCCATGCCGGCATCACCACATTCGATTTGGTGCTGATGCAGCGCCATATTCTGCAAATAGCTCCGCTGTCAACTCCTTACAAGGTTATTGCTGCCGATGTGAACGGTTCGGGCACCATCACCACGCTTGACATTGTGCTCACACGTGCGCTTATTCTCAACAATGCGACAGCATTTCCAAACGGCAGGCTCTGGGAATTTGTCAGCAGCGGCTTCATCTTTCCCGACCCGCAGCATCCTTTTCCCTTTGAACGGACAATTAGCTGCAACAATATCTTACAGCCGCTGACGCAGCGTAATTTCATCGCCATCAAGCTGGGCGATGTGAACAATAGCTGGGATTCGGGTGTGCATTAGCGGGTGGTTAAGCCGCCTAAACAGCCAAAACAGATTCAGGGATTAATGAAATGCATTCCGCTCGTATAATCATGCTTCATCACATCAAGAAGGCGGTGGTAGTCATATTTATCATAGACAAAATTCAGCTTTGATACGTTGACGATGAGCACGATGTGCCGGCTGAGCGTTTTGAAATACTGAAAATAAGCAAACTGTATTTTTTCAAGATAGTCAGCGGTGATGCTTTTCTCATACTCCCTGCCGCGCCTGGCAATGTTGAGCAGCAGGTTGCTGACGTCATTGTGAAGATAGACGATGAGCTGCGGCTGCGGAAGGTTGGGATACATGATGCCGAACAATCTTTTGTAAAGCAGGCTCTCATCGCCATCGAGGTTGATGCTGGCGAACAGTTGCGACTTGGCGAACAGGTAATCGCTTACCACGATGTCTTTGAACAAGTCGCGCTGCGAAAAGATATGTTTCATCTGCTGAAAACGTTCAGCCATGAAGAACATCTCCAGCGGGAAGGCAAATTGCTGCGGCTTGGAGTAGAATTTCGGGAGGAAGGGATTGTCGGCAAAGTTTTCGAGGCACAGGCGCGCATTCAGGTCGCGGGCGGCTTTCTCAGCCAGCGAGGTTTTGCCTGAGCCGATGTTGCCTTCGATGGCGATAAAATTATATTTCATAGACCTGCCGTAAGCTACATTCTGAACACACCGAACTCACCGGTTCCCTTCACCTTCACGTTATTGACTACCGCCAGACACATGCCTAAGTAATTTCTTGTCTGGCGCGGGTCAATCACGCCATCATCCCACAGGTTGCCGGTGGAATACCATGCCGTTGATTTTTTCTCCACTTCCTGTATCATATATTCGCGGAGTTGTTTTCCCTGTGCGACATCGTAGGGTATCCCCGCTGTTTCTGCGGCTTGCCGCTGGATGATTTCCATTACGCCCGATAGCTGCTCGGGTCCCATCACGGCTATCCTTGAATTGGGCCATGCGAACAGAAACCTCGGCTGATAAGCTCGTCCGCACATGGCGTAATTGCCGGCTCCGTAGGATGCGCCCATCATGATGGTAATGGCAGGCACTTCGCTGTTGGAGACCGCGTTAATCAGCTTGGCTCCGTTTTTAATGATGCCACCCTCCTCATACTTTTTCCCCACCATGAATCCGGTAATGTTTTGCAGAAAAACAAGCGGGGTGTCGTTGCGATTGGCAAGCTGGATGAACTGTGCGCCTTTGTTGGATGATTCTGAAAACAGCACTCCGTTGTTGGCAAGAATGCCGACCGGATAGCCATGAATTGTTGCAAATCCGGTGACGAGGGTGGGTCCGTATTCCGGCTTGAATTCTGAAAATTCAGAGCCGTCAGCAATGCGGGCGATGATTTCCCTTGCATCAAAAGGCACTTTCAAATCAGGGCTGATGATGCCCAGTATTTCGTCTGCGCTGTAGAGCGGCTCTTTGACGGGTTCATGCGGAATGAAGCCGCCTTCCGGCTTTTTCAGAAACGCCATGATTTCACGCGCGATGCGGATGGCGTTCAGCTCGTTCTGCGCCAGATAATCCGACACGCCCGAGATGCGGCTGTGCATCTCCGCTCCGCCCAGGCTTTCGTCATCCGTCACTTCGTTGGTTGCCATTTTCACCAGCGGGGGTCCGGCAAGAAAAACTTTTGCCTGCTTTTTCACCATCACCACATAATCGGACATGCCGGGGATGTAGGCTCCGCCTGCGGTGGCATTGCCGAACACTACGCTGATGGTGGTAAGCCCGGCTTTGGAGCGTCTGGTGATGCCGCGGAAGTTGGCGCCCCCGTAGTTGAATATTTTTTCCTGCTCGGGCAGATTGGCGCCTGCCGATTCAACCAGGTTGACGATGGGCAGCCTATTTTCGGAGGCGATTTCACCTGCCCGCAGTCCTTTTTGCAGGGTGGCGTAATCAATTGCCCCGCCTTTTTTGGTACCCACGTTGGCGGTAATCATGCAAAGCTTTCCGCTTACTAAACCGATGCCTGTTACGAGGGTGCCGCCTGCTCCAAATCCGTCAAGCCCCAAACCAGCCAGGGGCAGCAGTTCCATGAAGGGGCTGTCCTGGTCGAGCAGCAGTTCAATCCGCTCGCGCGCTGAAAATTTCCCGGCTTCCCGCGCCTTCTTCAAGTGCTTTTCACTGCCCTGCGAGAGGCTTTCATTCAGCTTCTGATGCAGCTCTTCGACAAGAGCCGTCATCTTTTGATAGTTTTCCCTGAAAGATTTGGATTGCGGATGGATTTTTGATTTAAGGGGATACATGCCTGAAACGCGGGGCTAAAATACAATTTTGAGCCGCGATGCTGCTAAAAATTCATCATGAGGCTGCCCCCTAATCCGTGAGAACGAAAAAGCTCCACGCTGAGTGAGAATTTATTGTTCTCAAATTCAAGCAGCCCTGTTGCAGGTATCCCCCTGTTGTTTTTGGCTGCCCGAACGGGCGCATCAATCACCGACCACAGCCAGGCGCCAAACATCACTGTGCCTCCCACGCCCACTGCCGGATGCGGGTCATCATCATAATGGCATGTAACAGAATTGTTATAAGGGTCATCAGAGCAATGTACGTCTTCAGCAATACCTGCAGCAGTGGTAATCACGCCTGCGAACCATAGCCCGGTCATAATGCCGCCTTTTACGGGTTCACCATTGTAATATTGCCCTCCGCCCGGCAGCAGGAATGAAAAGAGAAATGCCAGCCCGGGCGAGCGGTATTCCGACCTGAAAGCGCGTGCATGGTCTTTCGTTGTCTTTGACAAATTGGTAATGATGTCTTTCGTGCCGTTCTCATATTTAATCATGAAAACATCAGCGCGGGGAATCGTGTAAAGGGGACCGTTCAAATTATCATACCGGACATATTTGATATGCTCAGTGTCTATCTCCCTGACCTTCGCCTGCACTTCATCTCCATTGCGGAAGATGATGACGTCCTGCGCGTTCGCTTCTACGGTTGCTAACACAAGAAGTAGCAAGCATTGGATTTTAACATTCATAAAAAGAATTTGCACGAAGAAACGAAATAACAGCACATCGTTCGATGATTAAAATCAACCCGTTTCATTATTTCATTCCAAACCATGGCTCTGAGCTGAGGTCGTTCAGGAAAAGCTCACGGTCTTCTTTTTCAGCAATTTCTTCAGCGGCTTTTCTTGCCAGCTCAAGGTATTTTTTGCATTCAACCGGCAGGTGGCTGAGCGCGCTGGCGCGCGCCATCGCTTCATAGGCATAGGCGAGGTCAAAATCACGGAAGCCGTGCTTTTCAGTAAGGGCGAGGCAGCGTTTTGCATGATGCATCGAATAGGCTGTATCTCCCAGCACCGTGTAAACCCTTGCCAGCATCCATTCTCCGCGCTGTTCATTGACGGGGGCGCCTGCTTGCAACCAATGATACAGCGAGGCGTGCGCCAGATGCACCAGCAGCTCGTTGTCATCGCTGGTTCTGTCTTTCTTTTCAAGAAGGGGCCAGATTTTGTTAAAGCAGTCAGCAGCAAATTTCCGGTGCGCTGCGGGTTCGTTGATGATGACGGGGTCGCTCATTTTGATGTCAGAAGTTAGAAGTCAGAAGTCAGTTAATTTTCAACAGTTTCAAATTTCAAACTTTAAACTCTTCAAAGCGTTCCCCGCAATTGCTGTTCGCGCTCGATGGCTTCAAACAATGCTTTGAAGTTTCCTTTGCCGAATGATTGGGCTCCCTTGCGCTGGATGATTTCGTAGAACAAAGTGGGGCGGTCTTCCACAGGCCTGGTGAAAATCTGCAGCAGATAGCCTTCATCATCCCGGTCAGCAAGGATGTTGAGTTTTTTTAATGCTTCGATGCTTTCGTCCATGGTGCCGCAGCGCTGCGGCACGGTGGCGTAATACGCATCGGGCACATGCAGGAATTCAACGCCCCGCCTGCGAAGTTCCGCCACGGTGAACAGGATGTCATCGGTTGCCATGGCGATATGCTGCACGCCCGCTCCGCCATAGAAATCAAGATATTCTTCAATCTGCGATTTTTTCTTTCCGTGCGCAGGCTCGTTTATGGGGAATTTGATTCTGCCGTTGCCGTTGGTCATCACCTTGCTCATCAGGGCGGTGTATTCGGTGGAGATATCTTTGTCGTCAAATGAAACGAGCTGCCGGAAACCCATTACGTTTTTGTAAAAATCTGCCCAGTGGTTCATCTTGCCCCATTCCACGTTGCCCACCATGTGGTCAATATGTTTCAGCCCGGTCGGCTCGGTGGCGAAGGGGGCGTTCCATTTTTTATATCCCGGAAGGAAAATGCCCTTGTAATTTTTCCGCTCAACGAAGATGTGCACCGTTTCCCCGTAGGTGCGAATACCTGAGCGTACCACTTCGCCATTTTCATCGCGCTCAGCCACCGGAGGCAGGCAGGGCACGGCACCGCGCTTCACCGTTTCCTGAAATGATTTCCTGGCGTCATTCACCCACAGGGCAATCACCTTGACGCCATCGCCATGCTTCTGATGATGCCGGGCAATGTCGCTGTCAGGCGTCAGCGGGGCGGTGAGCGCCAGCGTGATTTTATCCTGCCGGATGACGTAGGATGTTTTTTCCTTGTCGCCCGTTTCCAGCCCGCAATATGCCAGCGGCTGAAAGCCGAATGCGTGGCAATAATAATAGGCTGCCTGCAGGGCGTTGCCTACGTAGAACTCTACGTAATCGGTGCCGTTCAGCGGAAGAAAGTCTTCCGTTCGCTTTGCGGCACCGCCCGTTTTCGGATGTGCCGATGATGGCTGTGTATTCATAATTGAACCAAAATTAAGTTAAGAAAAATTTACCGGACGAATGTCAGCAATTGCATGAATATCTCCAAATCATGAAGCTGAAAAGCGGATGAATCAGTTGGCGCCAGTCATTTTTGCTTTTAAATGGAACCTCATCAGCAGATTTCGCCCGCAAAGCAAGCGAACAGGCGCTGAAGTTCGGTGAGATTCTGCTGAATCCCGGCAAGCGTGGTATCCGGTTCGGTGAATGCGCCTGCCATGTTCGGTGAGATTTTTTTTCATTCCGTGCAACAACCTGCTGAGCAGAGCCGTAAAAGAATTTGCTGACAGCGGCAGAGCGCCTCTGAAACATTAATGAGGCGGCTGGCGTATAACCAGCAGAATTGATTCACTAACCAAAAAAAATTAAGAATATGAAAAAGATTGTTTCCATCAAATTCAGTGAAGTATCCCGTTTAACTGTTGCCGGTTTGATTGAGTTCGGGCGCGAGGTGGTGATGAGTTTAACAGAAAACTCCGATGTGTTTCCCTCCCCGCCTTACACTCCGGCTATTTTAGGGGGAGCGATTGACACGCTGGAGAGCCTGAACACCCTTTCCAACTCGGATGAAGGCTCCAACCGGGTACGCAATCAGCGTGACGGGCAGAAAGAGAGCGTGCTTCAGATGCTGCTGCATACGGGTGTTTACGTGGCTTCGGTGGCGAATGCGAAGCCCACGTATATCGAAAAAAAGGCAGTTGTAGAATTGGCAAATTATACCGTAGCGGGAGATACCGACACGCCCGTTCCGCCCGTTCAGGTGACGGGTCTGAAAGTGCAGGTGCCCACCATTCCGGGGCAGCGCACCATCAAGGCGCGGTGGCGCAGGGGAAAGTGCAATACCTTCCTGGTGTACGGCACGCAGGGCGACCCGGCATCACCGGCAACCGTCTGGGAGCAGCTGAAAGTAGTCAGCAAAGCTCAATGCGAGCTGACGCTGACACCGGGGCAGTGGTCGCTCCGCGTAGTGGGGATGTATCCCACCGGTGCCGCTGAGCCGAGCAATAACGTTCAGTTCGTGATTTCTTAAATAAATCATTATCTTTCTGTTATTTCCGCCCCGGGGGGAGAGAGCCCCGGGGTTGGTTTTTTTTAATCTTCCTTCACCCAGCTCAGATAATAATCCTTTATTTCAATATTCATCGCCTGCCTGGTGAGCTTAAGCGGATGGAAGGTGTCAATCATCACCGCCAGCTCGCGGGTTTCTTTCGCCCCGATGCTTTTCTCCACCATGCCCGGATGCGGACCGTGGGGAATGCCGGAGGGATGCAGCGAAATCATGCCGCGCGACACCTGCCTGCGGCTCATGAAATCACCATCCGCATAATAGAGCACCTCATCGGAATCAACGTTGCTGTGGTTGTAAGGCGCGGGAATGGCTTGAGGATGATAGTCAAACAGGCGGGGCACGAAGGAGCACACCACGAAGTTGCGCGCTTCAAAGGTTTGATGCACCGGTGGCGGCTGATGCACGCGCCCCGTAACCGGCTCAAAGTCATGAATAGAAAAAGCGTAGGGATACAGATAGCCGTCCCACCCAATCACATCAAAGGGATGCGTGGCGTAGTGATACGGATAAATCAGGTGCTGCTTTTTGATGTAAATGAGATAATCGCCTTTTTTGTCATGCGTTTCCAGGTTGCGCGGCTTGCGGATGTCGCGCTCGCAGAAGGGGGCATGCTCCAGCAGCTGCCCGAAGGCGTTGCGGTATTTTTTCGGAGTGCGGATAGGGCTGAATGATTCCACAATCAGCAGGCGGTTGTGCTCGTCTTTGAATTCGATTTGATAAATCGTACCCCGCGGGATGATGAGGTAATCGCCATTGGCGAACGGCAGCTTGCCATAAGCGGTTTTCAGCACGCCCTTGCCTTCATGCACGAAAATCATCTCATCAGCCGATGCGTTTTTGAAAAAAGCTTTGCTGAACGATTGGCGGGGGGCGGCAAGGTTAATCTGGCAGTCGTTATTCACCAGCACGGGCGTGCGGCTCCTGAGATAATCTTTTTCAGGCTTCAGGCGAAAGCCCTCAAAGGCGCGGTGCTGCATGTTTTTGTCAACGGCAATCTGCGGTTCGGCAGAGAAGGGCTTCTCCACCTTCCCAACCAGCGTAGGCGGATAGACGTGATACAGCAGGGAGTAAACGTCAGAAAAACCTTCGGTGGAAACCAGCTGCTCGGCATACAGCCCGCCACCGGGCTTGCGGAACTGCGTATGCCGCTTGTGCGGAATTCTGCCCAGAGAATAGTAATGCATAAATAAAATTATAGTGTAAAGTTACACTTTCACTTGTCTTTCCTTCTTGATTCTCACCAGTTCGTTGATAGCTTTGGTGCAGGCAATGGAAACCCGCTCAACGAGGTCGGGAATGCGGTCGAGGTGAATTTCGCTGGCGGCATAGTCTTCAATCCGTTTGGTCAGTTCCAGGGTGCCGGAAAGCCCCAGATAAGTGATGC
>DATLYB010000472.1:0-2706 GCA_035575215.1 Chitinophagales bacterium | reverse complement strand
GCAATGATTAACCCGTCAGCCCAGTAAGAGTTCAGCAGTTCGCCATTGATATAGGTGCGGATGGTTATCATCGAAGAAGTGTCTTTCTTGTGGATGGAAAATTCGTTGAGCGCGTAATTCACACCCCCGAACAGCGGCTTGTTGGAATCAAGATGCAGCAGCGTGCGCTTGTCCACCCTGTAGGTTTTGTTTTTCAAAGCATCAACGGCATCCTCGATGTCTTCCTTTCCGGTGCTTGACAGGAAGCCCAGCCTGCCGGTGTTGATGCCAAGAATGGGGATGTTGGAATTGCGCACCAGCGTAAGGGTGTCAAGGAGGGTGCCGTCACCGCCCAGGCTAATCATGTAATCGCAATCATTCCGGATATCATCATGGGTGTTAAAAGTGGAAACCTTGGTGCCCTGAGATAGTTTGTTTTTAACCTGCTCGTAGTAACGGGAATGCACCAAGATATCGAACTTACAGTCAAGGAGCAGATTGAACAGCTTCCGCACCAGCGGAACATCATCCGGCTGAATCAGGCGCCCATAAATTGCAACTTGCATGGGTGTAAATATACGGTGAAGCGTTAATTGGTTATGCGGCAGCGGTAAATGGCTGATTTGCCTGAAAGAAAATCGAACGGTTATGCATCTCTGAGGAGCGGATGAACGGCTATATATTCAAGTAGCTCATCAGGGCATTGAAGCGGTCTTTCAAATCTTCGTAGTATTCGGTCTCCTGGAATGAGCCGGCCACCGTATAGTTGTACCGCTCGAAGGAGGCGACAATCTGCTTGATGTCCGTGGTGTTCACTTTTACAGTGACTTCTATCTTCATGGAATCTTTATGCGTTGAAATATACGAGCTCAGCACGGAGGCGTGCGTTTCTTCCACAATTCGGGCAATTTCAGCAAGGGAGTAGTCATTTTTATTCAATTCGAGCACAATGATGCTTCCGTTTTCAGTTATGGAACTGAGTTTGGCAAAATTGCTGATGATGCTTTCCTGCGTGATAACTCCCAAATAATTTTCTTCCTTATCCACGACAGGAATCAACACAAGCTTTACCTCAGCCGCCAGTTTCACCACTTCATAGATATGCACGTGCTCATTCACCGAAGGCTTCGGCAGCTTCAAATCGTAATTGCGGATAGGCTCGCTGGGGTCTTCCAAATCCATCACGTCTTCCTCGCTGAGCAACCCGATGAATTTTCCTTTGTTCACTACAGGCAGGTAGCCTACGCTGAATTCATGCATCCACACCAATGCCTTATCACCCGTGTCGCTCAGTTTTAAGGGCGGAATGAGAGGCGATATCAATTCTTTTGCTGTCATGATTTATTTTTAGATAATTTGTTCAGAAAACGGTCCAATATCAAATTAAATTCATCTGCCCTCTCCATCATGGCTGCATGTCCGCATTTATCAATGAATGTCAGCTCGGATTGAGGCAGTAATTCCTTAAATTCTTCCGCCACGAAAGCCGGTGTTATCTTGTCGTTTTTTCCCCATATCAGCATTACCGGAACGTTTATTTTCCGCAAATGTTCCCGAAGATTGTTTCTTAACGCTGACTTGGCAAGGTAAAGTATCCTCAAGGCTTTCTCCCGGTTGTTGACTATCTCATACACTTCGTCCACCAGTTCTTTGGTTGCCACTTCAGGGTCGTAAAAGGTGTATTGTGTTTTTTGGCGGACAAAATCATAATCGCTTTTTTTGGGGTAGCTGTCACCCAGCGCATTTTCAAACAACCCGGAGCTTCCCGTCAGGACGATGGAACGCACCTTCCGCGGATGCTGAAGGGCATACATCAGCGCGATATGCCCGCCCAGCGAGTTGCCCAGCAGAATCAGCTTTTTATATCGCTTATGCCGGATGAAATCTGTGATGTAATCAACCAGACCTTCCACGGTGGTCTGTTCAGCGGGAAGCTGGTAAAGAGGAAGCAGCGGGATGCACACATTCATCTTTTTCGAGAAATAATCAATCACCTCTCTAAAATTGCTCAATGCTCCGAATAGCCCATGCAGCAGTAACAACACATCACCCTTGCCGGTTTCATAATACCGGAATCCCTTTTCCTCCCTGATTGCAAGGGGTTTTTTCATTGCCGCCAAAAATAAGCGGTTTTGATTATTTGCCGGGATGACTCACGAAGAAGTTATTGGCAATGATGTTTTATTTTTACGCGGTAATCTATGGCGAGCTCCCGGCTTCATCCGCTTGAAGAAAAAAATATAGAGCAGGACCCTTTTGACCAGTTCGATAATTGGTTCAAAGACGTTTTGAATGCCCGCTTCAAAGAGCCTACGGCAGTTGTGCTGGCTACCAGCACCCTTGAAGGTCATCCCTCTGCCCGCATGGTATTGATGAAAGAATTCAGCAGCGAGGGTTTTGTATTTTACACCAATTATCGCAGCCGGAAGGGCAGGGAGCTTGCCGAAAATCCGAATGCAGCGTTACTTTTTTACTGGGATATTCTGGAACGGCAGGTGAGAATCGAGGGCAGGGTTGAAAAAGTGAGCGGGAAAATTTCAGACGCCTATTTTGTCACCCGTCCGCGTGCCAGCAGGATTGGCGCGATTATCTCTCCGCAAAGCCGTGTGATTGAAAGCCGGGAAGGGCTGGAGAAAAGATTTGCTGAGATGGCAAAGCGCTACGCTTCCTCTGAGCATATTCCCCGCCCTTCTCATTGGGGCGGGTACATTTTGAAACCGCATTTCT
>DATLYB010000471.1:0-2121 GCA_035575215.1 Chitinophagales bacterium | reverse complement strand
AACGCCAACTCAGGCTTGCCTGACAATACGGCTCTTGGCTTGGCTGGTGACACCGGCAATAATATTTGGATAGCCTCACCGGCAGGAGGCATTACGGTATTTGACGGAAGCAACTCGTGGCTCACGTTCAACACCGTTAATTCCAACTCACCCACCAACAGCTTCAACGGCATTGCGATAGCGGATGACGTTAAATACCTGTCATCCGCGGCCTCCGGACTTGTGATTTACAGAGGCGGAACGGTATGGGAAAATTACACCGCAAGCAATTCCGCAATGCCCCAGGACGAACTGCTCTGCATTGCTGCTGGCGATTCGGGCTGTGTATGGCTGGGAACATTCAGCAACGGTTTGGTAAAATACTGTGATACGGATACCGTAAACAGTATCTCTGTTCAGAAAGACGGTGTCACCATCTATCCCAATCCTGCGGCATCATGGATGCTTATTCATTGCCGGCACCATGCACCCCTCAAAAGCATTGTTGTTTATGATTATTCCGGAAGAAAAATTTTTTCAGAAAAAACCATCCGCTTTGCACCTTTTGAAATAGCGGTTGCTGGATTTCCCGATGGAATTTATTTTCTCGAAATCGTTTTCAATGCCCGCGTGGAGATGATGAAGTTTGTTAAATCGGAAGAACCGTAGCTGGCTCCAAGTAAAAATTCCGGGTGTGAAATGTACATTTAAGGTTGAAGATAAAAACGGAGAAAGCATTTACATTCTGAAGAATCCATACTTCAAAATGCAGTAAATGGCGCGGAGTCCGTCTTTCCAATTTATTTTCTTCCCCTCAGCATACGTTCTGCCGTAATAGGAAATTCCCACTTCATAAATGCGGATGTTCGGGATGCGGGCAATTTTTGCCGTGACTTCCGGCTCAAAGCCGAAGCGTTTTTCCTCAAGGCGGATGTTTTTGATGATGTCGGCACGGAACATCTTGTAGCACGTTTCCATGTCGGTAAGGTTCAGGTTGGTGAACATATTGCTGACGAACGTGAGGAACTTGTTTCCGATGGAATGCCAGAAAAACAGAATCCTGTGGGCGTTGCCTCCCATGAAGCGAGAGCCGTACACCACATCAGCCCTGCCGTCAAGCATGGGTTTCAGCAGAATATTGAACTCCTCGGGATCGTATTCCAAATCGGCATCCTGAACGATAATCAGGTCACCTGACGCCTGCCTGATGCCTGTATGCAGGGCAGCGCCTTTCCCTTGATTGACGCCATGCTCATGCAGCCGGATATTCACTCCGGGATTATCAGCAATGAATTTTTTCACAATCTCGACCGTATTGTCTTTCGAGCCATCATCCACCACAATGATTTCTTTCTCAATGTCATGCAGCAGCTTTACCGCGGCAATCGCTTCCAGCACCTGTGTCACCGTATTTTTCTCATTGTACACGGGCACAAGAATGGAAATCTTCTGAAACTTCATTCGCTTTCCGACAAGTACGGTATGAAGAAATGGGTTATGCAAGATAAAATTTATTTTTTGCGTCAAATTTTTTACGGGAGCGATGGCTATTTGTTTTTGTGATTTATGAGGGAAGCTGAATGCTGTAAGTTTTTCCGGGCTTCACTTTGAGGTAGGGCTGGCGCAGCCAGGGGTTAAGGATTTTCAGCGTCTTGTAATTGGTGCCGTTTTCCAGGGCAAAAGCAGCGAGGTCATCAATATCATTTTCCACCGGAACGGTTCGGCAGGGGATGGGCTCATACAAGTCTTTTCCGCTAAGGTAGAAGCCATATTTCTCTGCATTTTCCAGAATCTGTTTCAAGGCAAGAATTCTGAAAACATAGCGTGAAGTCTCATCATTCAGGAAAAGGTCGTAGTACGAATTCACCTTCTGCTCGCGGATGATTCTTTTCAGCCGGTGCCTGCCCATGTTATAGGAGGCGGCCGCCAGGGTCCAGCTTCCGAACTCATCGTGGGATGCCTTCAGATATTTGCATGCTGCGGCTGTGCTTAACCCGATGTGGTACCGCTCGTCCACCACGTTGTTGACCTCCAGCCCCAGTTCCCTGCCCGATGATTCAACGATTTGCCAGAAGCCTACTGCATTACTCGGTGAAATTACATTTCGCAGCCCGCTTTCTGCCAGCGCCATGTACTTGAAAT
>DATLYB010000470.1:0-6514 GCA_035575215.1 Chitinophagales bacterium | reverse complement strand
TACATTGCACCCTGTTTCTTTCAGGGCTTTCTCCACCGTGTCGAACACCGGTTTATCCAGATGCTTTGTGCCACCCTTGCCGGGTGTAACCCCGCCAATCACATTCGTACCGTATTCAATCATCTGCGCAGCGTGGTAAGTGCCCTCTTTGCCGGTGAATCCCTGCACCAGCACGCGGGATTGTTTATTAACCAAAACGCTCATGAGCTTTTGAATTCAGGTCGGCTAAAATACGGTCATTTGAGGCATTTAACAATAGCAATCGGATGTCATCGGTGTCATGTGCCGTAATGGTGGTAGTTCTCTTTGCCCCAAGAGCTGCCTCCTGCTAAATGCCGCTGTTGTTTCTGAGCCGGCTTGGCAGCTATCGTTGTATATCCATATTGCTGAATGAGATTCCTGAACACGCGCGTCTTTTCCACAAAAAAAATTATGTTGAGAAATTTCATTACCTTGGTTTCATTTTACCCCTTGTGGTAAATGAAAAAATTATTCCATCACGGATGTCTTAAAGAGAAGGGTGCGGTGTGGCTCTTTCTTTTACTGTCATTCGGCTGGCATAAAACGGCAGCGCAACCGGTCAATCCCCATGTGAAAGTCTATCCGCCCAGGGCATTTGCAGGCAATTATGATTCCAGCCCGCAGATTATCGGCATCATCCAGGGGAAAAGCGGCAACATGTATTTCGCCAATGCCTCAGGCGTGCTGGAATTTGACGGCTATTACTGGCGCATAATTGAAGGCACCGGCAACAAGATAGTACGCGGCTTTGCCATGGATTCAGCCGGTGTTATCTATGTGGGAGGAAACAATGATATAGGCTTTCTTACGCCTGATTCAGCCGGCAAACTGGTTTTTAAATCGCTGCTCTTCATGCTCAAAGAAAGCGAGCGCGATTTTGGCTACATTTTTCAGACCATTGCCTCCGATGATGCGGTTTTTTTCATGTCGAGAGCACAACTGATGCGCTATAAGCATAATGAAATGAAAGTATGGAAGCCGAAAACTAAGTTTATTGAAAGCTATCTGGTAAATAACATTTATCATGTCGAGCAGGATGACATAGGGCTGATGCGGTTTGCCGGTGATATATTGGAAGTGGCGGTGCCCGAAACCCGTGGAAAGCTGAATGCTTCTGACGTGCTGGGTTATTTCCGCAGTCTTTGCCCCTGCAGCAAGCGTACCAATCCGTTCATTGCCAGGGATGAGAAAAAAAATCTTTTTGTATTTGATGGAACGGAGAACCTCGTGAATATCAGTCCAGCGGTGACCAATTTCCTCAAAGAGCAGCGAGGGAACCTGCAAACCGTCATCTTCACAGACGGCAGCATTGCCATCGGCACTTATTCCACCGGGGTGGTGCTGGTTGACAAAAAAGGCGAACTCCTTCAGTTGATTGACAAGGAGGATGGCATCACTGAAAATATTGTAAATGCCTTGTATGCCGACAGGGATGATGGGCTTTGGATAGGGCATGATATCGGCATGTCACGGGTGCAGTTGAACACACCGCTGAGCTTTTTTGACAGCCGCAGCGGCTACACCGGCATAGCCGTGAGCATGGCGCGCTATGCGGGCAGGCTGTACATCTCGACCACCGATGGGGTATTTGCGGAAAAAATTTCAACTGAATTTGGCAAGCCGTTCCGGTTTGAAAGGATTCAGGATATTACCACCCAGGCTTATTCATTGCTGGAAGTGAACAATACATTATTGTGCGCCACCATCACCGGAGTATATCAAATAGAAGGCACCCATGCTATAAAGGTTGCCGAAGGCATCGGGCTTGACCTGCTTGCCTCCGGATGTAATGACACCGCCATCTTTGCCATGCTGGCTGACGGCATTATTACGCTGGAATACAAGGAAGGAGCCTGGCGGGATGGCATACGTATAGAGGGCGTCAGCGACCCTATCCCAAAAGCCATTACGGAGGAATGCGGTATCCTCTGGGCATATAACAATGCAGGGAAAATTTACCGGCTGGATTTTTCCAGCGGGAATATGAGCAGCCCCGTGATTGCTGAATTTGACACCAGCGATGGCGTGCCCCCCACATGGATTGAGCCTGTCAACATTTATGGAGCAATTTATTTTGGAACCACTAACGGCATCTATGAGTTTGACGAAGCCGAAAAAAAATTCAGGCACACGGCTCATCCGCTTTTCGGCTACTTCATTGAAAGAAAGCAGGAAGCGGGACCTATCCGCCATGACAGGAACGGAAATGTGTGGGTGGTGTCACGCGGGAAAGCGGGAAAGCTCTTCGCAGACGGGATGGGCGTTTATCATTGGGATAGCACCGGCACCATGGGAATACCCGAAACCGCCATCTGGTCAATTTATTTTGACAATGACGGCATTGTTTGGCTGGGCGCTGCCGACTTTCTTGTGAAGTATGATACGAAAGTGAAAAGAAACATCAGCGGACATTTTCCGACTTACGTGAGAAAAGTTGTTGGAGGAGATTCACTGCTGTTTTTGGGAACGGCAGGTGTTTCTATACCCCAGGCGGTGCTGCAATTCAAGCACAATGATATCGCTTTTGAATATGCATCTCCTTTTTATGAGGGCGAAAACCGGTACAGCCTGAAATTGGATGGCTATGATGCAGATTGGTCGCAATGGAATACGGAAGCCAAAATACGCTACACTAACCTTCGCCCGGGCGAGTACACCTTCCGCATAAAATCAAAAAACGTCTACGGCCTGGAAGGAACGGAAGGTACTTTCAGCTTCCGTGTTCTTCCACCTTTCTATTTAACCGTATGGGCATTTATGGGCTACTCTATTTTGTTTGTTCTTTCTGTGTGGGGATTGGTAAAGTATAAGTCACGGCAGCTTATCCGCGCCAAAAAACGGCTGGAGGAAATAATCGAGCAGCGGACAGCCGAGTTGAAAATCAGGAATGAAGAACTGCTAAAAGCCAAAGAATTCGAAGAGCAGTTCCTCGCCAACATGAGCCATGAAATACGCACACCGATGAACATCGTGGTGGGGCTTACCAACCTGATACTGAAAACGGAGGCTAACCCCAAAAACATCCAATATCTGAAAGCCATCCGGCAGTCAGCCGACAATCTGCTGGTGATAATCAATGATATTCTGGATATTTCCAAAATACAAATAGGTAAGCTGGAGATTGACGCCACAGATTTCAGCGTGCGGGAAGTGGTGGAGGAAATTATCAATATCATGCAACTGGCGGGAAATGAAAAGGCGCTGAAGTTGAAGACGCAGATTCATCCCGATGTTCCCGAATTTGTGGTGGGCGACCCGGTGCGGCTCAACCAAATCCTGCTGAATCTGGTGAGTAATGCGGTGAAATTCACCGAGCGGGGAGAGATAGCCATTACATGCGGAGTAATAGGAAAAGATAATTCTTCCATCCGGCTTGAGTTCAGCGTGCAGGATACAGGCATAGGCATCGCAGCCGAAAAGTTCGACACCATCTTCGATAGCTTCGTTCAGGGTGGAAAAGAAATTACCCGAAGGTTCGGAGGCACGGGCTTGGGACTGTCTATATGCAGGCATTTGGTTGAGATGCAGGGAGGCAAAATCAGCGTGAAAAGCGAAGTGGGCAAAGGTTCCGTTTTTTCATTTGATATCCTGTATGAAATCAGCAGTCAGAAGGCGCCCGCCAAAGAACCGGAAATGACAGCATCAGCAGCGGAGGTTCTGAACACGATTTATAAAATCCTGCTGGTGGAAGATAACATTTTCAACCAGGTGGTGGCAAAGGATACGCTGGAGTCAATCATGCCCGGAGCACAAATTGACGTTGTGAAAAGCGGGCAGGAAGCGATTGCTTTTGCCCTCAGCAGGGAATACGACCTTGTGCTGATGGATATCAACCTGCCGGACATGGATGGCTACGAGGCAACAAGAAGAATCCGAGCGGAGTTGCCTTCTCCAAAGAGTGAAGTGGCGATAATTGCCGTGACGGCAAACTTCGCTCAGCAGGAAAAAGAAAAATGCATCCTGGCAGGAATGAATGAGTACATCGCCAAGCCTTTTTTCCCCGATGAGCTGGCGCAAAAAATCATTACCCTCGCTAAAGACAGAAAAACAAAAAACGGTAAGCTGGCTGTTTGAAGAACTGTAAGAAGCATATAGTGCAGGCTGCCGATGCCGGAGACAGACGGAGATAATTAACGCCCTGATTTTTCAGCTTGGAATTGAGGATAGTTAAAACCTATCTTCGCCACCATTTATCAAAGTACTTATGAACTCAACTGCCACCCAGGAAGACATCTTTAAAAACATCATCTCCCACTGCAAGGAGTATGGATTCATTTTCCCATCCAGCGAAATCTATGACGGGCTCGGAGCCGTGTATGATTACGGTCCGTATGGATGCGAGCTGAAAAACAATATCCAGCAGTTCTGGTGGAAGTGCATGGTGCAGTTGCACGAAAACATCGTAGGCATTGATGCCGCCATTTTCATGCATCCCAAAACATGGAAAGCCTCCGGGCACGTGGATGCCTTCAACGACCCGCTCATTGACAACAAGGATTCCAAAAAGCGCTACCGTGCCGACCAGCTGATTGAACAGGCGATGGATAAACTCCAGGCGAAAATTGACAAGGAGGTGGAGAAGGCGCGGAAGAAATTCGGGGAGGCATTCGACAGGGAGAAGTTTCTTGCCACCAATCCCAACGTGCTGCGCAACCGACAAAAGCTGGATGAAACACAGGCGCGTTTTAAAAAAGCACTGGAGGAAAATGATTGGGCGGCATTGAAACAGCTCATCCTCGATTTGGAAATCGTGTGTGAAGTCTCCGGCACGCGCAACTGGACGGATGTGCGGCAGTTCAACCTGATGTTCGCCACCGAGCTGGGTTCGGTTGCTGAAGATACCACCACCATTTACCTGCGTCCTGAAACCGCACAGGGCATATTCGTCAACTTCCTGAATGTGCTGAACACCACGCGGCAGAAAATTCCCTTCGGCATCGCGCAGGTGGGAAAAGCGTTCCGCAATGAGATTGTAGCGCGGCAGTTTGTTTTCCGCACGCGTGAGTTTGAGCAGATGGAGATGCAGTATTTTGTTCGTCCGGGCGAGGAGATGAAGTGGTATGAATACTGGAAGCAGGAGCGCATGAAGTGGCATCGCGCCCTCGGATTCCCTCAGGAGAAGCTGCGTTTTCTCGACCATCTCAAACCTGCTCATTACGCCAATGCAGCCGTTGACATTCAATATGAGTTCCCCTTTGGCTTTAAGGAACTGGAGGGCATCCACTCACGCACCGATTACGATTTGAAAAATCACCAGGAATTGTCCGGAAAGAAACTTCAGTATTTCGACCCCGAATTGAATGAAAGCTATATCCCTTATGTGGTAGAAACCTCAGTTGGATTGAACCGCACGCTGCTGGCAGTAATTGCAAACGGCTATCATGAAGAAATCCTGGAGGATGGGAGTACCCGCGTTGTTTTAAAAATTGCTCCGTTCCTGGCTCCGATAAAAGTTGCCGTGTTTCCGCTGCTGAAAAAAGACGGCTTGCCCGAAAAAGCCCGCGAAATCATGGACAGGCTGAAGCGGGACTTCCAATGCTTCTATGAGGAGAAAGACACTATCGGCAGGCGCTACCGCAGGCAGGATGCCATCGGCACGCCTTACTGCATCACCATTGACCATCAAACGTTGAAGGACGATACCGTCACCATCCGTGAGCGCGACACCATGAAACAGGACAGGATTGATGCAGCGGGTGTGAATGAGATAGTGGCTGAACGCGTGGACTGGAAAAAGGTAATGTGATTTCAATAGTGATTTGAACGCCTCAGCCGGTTACTTCGATAACTTTCCTGCCAGGAATTTCCCCGTATAACTTTCCTTTACATCCGGCAATCCTTCCGGGGGTCCTTGATACAAGAGGCAGCCTCCGGCATCGCCCCCTTCGGGTCCCAGGTCAATAATCCAGTCGGCATTCTTCAGCACCTCCACATTGTGTTCAATGACGATGACGCTGTGTCCTTTGTCAATAAGCGCGTTGAAGGCATGCAGCAGCTTTCTGATGTCGTGGAAATGCAAGCCCGTGGTCGGCTCGTCAAAGATGAACAGCGTGCGCCCCTCGGTGTTCCCTTTGCCTAAAAAATAAGCAAGTTTCACGCGCTGCGCTTCTCCACCGCTCAGCGAGCTGGATGACTGTCCCAGCTTCACATAGCCGAGCCCTACTTCTGCCAGCGGCTGCAGCAATTCGCGGAGGTGTTTTCTGTCATCGAAAAAATCCAAGGCTTCATCAACGGTCATTTCAAGCACCTCGAAGATGTTTTTGTTTTTGCAGGTAACTTCAAGCACTTCATCCTTAAACCGTTTGCCCTTGCATTCTTCACATTCCAGATGCACGTCAGCCAGAAACTGCATCTCCACAATCACTTCGCCTTCACCCTTGCAGGCTTCACAGCGGCCGCCCTCCACGTTGAATGAAAAATGCCGCGCCTGAAATCCCTTCATCTTTGCTGCATGCTGTTCGGCAAACAGTTCACGAATGGCGTCATACGCCTT
>DATLYB010000469.1:0-10331 GCA_035575215.1 Chitinophagales bacterium | reverse complement strand
AATGCAAGAGGGTGATATTGCCGTTGCCGCGCGGGTGAAACTGCATACGCTGGATGATAAGACCTTTGAAGCGAAGCCGATTTATCTCATAAGAGATAAAACAGCCATCAGCATTGAAGATGAGGTGAAGGAACTGGAAGTGACCTTGCGCGTAGAGCGCATCATCCCCGAAAGAGAACAATTGGTGATTGGTGTGAAACAAAAAGCCGAGGAAGAGGATTTCATTATTATGAAAGCAATTGTATTTCCTTACATTAACTTACTGTGGCTGGGAAGCGTGATGATGGCGTTCGGAATACTTGTAAGCATTGTCAGAAGGTATCGGGAGAATAGTTTGAAGTCCAAAGCATAATTGTTGCGAAGACGCAAAATGCACCGGGATTCAGTATTCTCCGTGCTGCGTATTTTAAACCAGAAAGAGTGAAAAAGCATGACATCGTGATTATCGGAGCCGGGAATGTCGGCTGGCATCTGGCGCACCAGTTCAAACGGGCGGGTCACCGAATCCTGCAAGTCATCAGCAACTCGGAAGCCTCAGCGGAATTTCTTGCGGAGGAAGTGGATGCTGCTTTTTCAGATGACCTCAGGGAAATCAACCGCAACGGCTCGCTGTATTTGATTGCCGTCAACGATGATGCGGTGGAAGAAATCTCCGAACAGTTGCATTTCCCCCACGCCATCATTCTTCACACCTGTGCGATGCTGCCCATGGAAGTTCTGGAGCCCGTGTCAGACAAGTTCGGGGTTTTTTATCCGCTGCAAACGATGACCAAAAGCCATGAACTGAATTTTCGCGAGGTACCGGTTTTCATTGAAGCGTCAAGCGATGACGTGGGCGACCAGATTTATCATCTCGCTGCAGGAATCACGGACAGGGTGCTGCATGCCGATTTGAAAAAGAGACAAGCGCTGCACATGGCGGCAGTCTTTGCCAACAACTTCCCGAATCATCTTTTTTACATCTCCTCGCAATTGCTGAAACGGAGCGGAATGAGCTTCGATCTCCTGATGCCCCTGATAAAAGAAACCGTAAGGAAAGTGGAACTGCATCAGCCTTACGATGTGCAGACCGGACCTGCCAAGCGGGGCGACATGAGGACGGTGGAGGAGCATCTCGAATTGCTGCAAGACTTTCCCTGCTTCCGTGAGATTTACCTCGTGATGACCGAGAGCCTGATTGATGCTTACAAAAAATAATTATTTACTTTCGGGCTTGTTATGAACGAGTGGCTCTCCGCCTTGCTGAAACTTATCCGTATTCAAAACCTGCTGATTATTGCAGTTGCACAATACTTCGTGAGGTTCTTTCTTCTCAACCCTTTTTTCTTCAACTACAAATTCGCGCTCAGTCATTCACTTTCTGACCTTGAATTTTCACTTTTAGTCCTTGCCACTCTTTGCATTGCTGCGGCAGGATATATCATCAACGACTATTTCGACATGGATATTGACCGCATCAACAAACCCGACAAAATGCTGATAGGGCGGTATTTCGGAAGAATGGAAGCCTTCCGGTTGCATCTGGTCTTCAATATTTCAGGCGCTATTCTTGGATTTGCGTCAGCGGGGCTTGCTGGAAATATCAAGCTGGGCTTCATTTTCGTAGTAGCCGCTGGGCTGCTGTGGTTTTATGCGAAAACCCTGAAGAAGATTTTTCTGCTGGGAAATATTATTGTCAGCCTGCTGACAGCCGTCACCCTGGTGTTGCCGTTGTTTATTGAAACCCGGTTGATTAACAATCCTGATGGGATGATTTTGAAAGCCGCCTATGATGAGATGCTGATTCCATCAGTACTTGCTTACGCTCTCTTCGCTTTCGTCACCACGCTGATTCGCGAGATTATCAAAGACGTGGAAGACATCGAGGGTGACCGTCAATTCGGAAGCAAGAGCGTTCCCGTTGTGTTGGGATTGAAAGGCGCGAAAGCGGCTGTTGCTGTATTTTGCGTGATAATGGTGGGGCTGTTGTTTGTGATACAAACACAATTTTTTGAAGAGGAGCAGTTTTTGAAAATTTCATATATCCTTGTCGCGCTGCAACTGCCTGTGTTCGGATTGCTCTTTAATCTTGTCCCGGCAGCGTCAAAAGAAGATTTTGCCAAGCTGAGTGAATGGATGAAAATCATCATGCTGCTGGGGATAGCGTCAATGGCAGTGTTTCATTATGTGTGAGGATGACCACCGGTCATCGTTGATAATAAAACCGGTTCGTGAAACAGTAGAATCACTATCTAGGAAAACCAATGTTCAACAAAAAAATCCTCCTGGCTTCGCAATCACCCCGCAGGAACGAGTTGCTGAGGATGGCCGGCTTCAATTTCAGAGCCGTTACAGCCGATGTGGATGAAACGTACAGCGGAGATATTCCTCCGGAAGAATTTCCGGAGCATCTTGCCCAAAAAAAAGCCGATGCGGTTAAATCTCAGGCTCAAAGCGATGAAGTGATACTCGCTGCAGACACGATAGTTCTTAAAGATGGAATTATCTACGGCAAGCCTGCTGACAGAAATGATGCCATTCAGATTCTAAAGGAATTATCGGGCGTACGGCATGAAGTGATTACGGGAGTCTGCCTGATGTCGCCCGGGAAGCAGGTTGCATTTTCAGTGGTTACCAGCGTTTACTTCAAGCCTCTCTCCGAAGAGCAAATCGTTTATTACGTTGACCGCTTCAAACCCTTCGACAAAGCCGGTGCGTACGCTATCCAGGAGTGGATTGGGTTAATTGGCATCAGCAAAATAGAAGGATGCTATTTCAACGTGATGGGATTGCCTGTAAGCAGAGTGGCGGAAGAATTGGAACGGTTTTAAAACCGGGAAACTTTCTGCGTGGAAACGGATTCCCCGTTCACCCTGAGGTTCACAAAATAAATTCCCACCCTGTTTTCCATAACCGCTGAATTGAGCCGGTACACATGGTTCCCTGCTGAAACTTTTCCGGCAAGCAATATTGAAATGCGCTTCCCGACAAGGTTGTACATTTCAATTTGCACATCGGCCGCTTCCCGCATAGCGTATCGTATTTCTGCATCTGCGGTGAACGGATTCGGGGAAATACTCATTCCATTATTTTCAATCCCGGCTTCCTGAATTGAAGCGGGTGTGACCGCCACCTCTTCTTTCGTATACATGTAAGTAAACAACATCATCTCATCATCGGCCGTCAAACCGAAAGTGACGAAGGGCATGCCCACATTCCATTTTGCTTCGTAAATCAAGCCGTCAGTTGCTTTCTGCATGGGCGTGAAGTACCGGATGGGAGGATGCTGCCAGTCATAATAGCCCTGGTTGAAGGTGTATTGCTCGTTAAAAAAACCTTCATAAATCTGGGTACCCCGCGTTCCGTCAGGATTTCTCAGGTAGATGTCGAAGTCAGTACCCCATTTGTGAGTATGAGACGATACCATGTAGATGTACCGCTCTTCATTAAAATTATGAGTGGCAATGCGGGTATTCTCGCCCTGAAAAAGTATCAGCGCAAGATTATTTACCAATTCCGCATGCATCTCGATGTTGCGGGTGTTTTCCGTGTCAAAATAAATATTGAGATAAAAATCAGAAGGGAGAATTTCGGTTTCACTGTAATTTTTTATGTGATAATCAAATTCCAGAATAGTACTGGCACCCCAGAAGAATGCGGTATTGGCTGGAAGCTCAAATTCGGCATCGTTCTGCCAGGCGCCTGTCAGCGTCACATTTCCATTGAAAGGGGTTGCTTCGGAAGGTACCCGCCTCATTCCTTCACGCACATCGGAGCCGTCATCATCATACTTGAACAGCAGCATGTGATGTGATTGCCAGGACATGTAGCCGTCAGTTTTGAAAACTTTCACGGGATTGATATTCCGGAGATGTTCCTTTTTATCCCACTCTGCCTCTTCGCCAGGCGCAAGGAAAATAGGTCCAAAACGCACCTGCATACCCTCGGAAGGCAGGGGCGCCTGCGGCACCGGAATCATTTCTATTCCTCCGTTGGTGTAGTAATCTTTGAGCAGTTGATAATCCACATCATTACTGTTCTTGCGCGCGCCCATCAGTATCCATTGACGGACAAGTTCAATTTCAAAATTCTGAAGAGGCTGGGCGTTGCGGGGTTCCAATTCACCTTCTGTTGATTCCAGTTTCAGATAGGAATCAAATTCACCTCCTATTTTCTTAAGAAGAAAACTGTTGTACGGATGTCCGGGGTCAATCAGTTTGTTCCCTTTTGCGGCAGCCGTGGAATTGGAAGCCGCTACTCCCACGAGCGCATTGTAAACATCGGTTTCGGAGCCGTCAACGCTGAAGATGGCTGGTGTTGCTCCGCCATGGCATCCCGATGCCGAGCAGTTGGATTGCAGCAGGCTATAAACGGTGGTGAATGTTCCCTGGGCTGAAATCAAAGAACAAGAAACGACAAATATGATTAAGAGGTTACAGGTTTTCATACTCAAACGGCTTTTTTGAGTTGTTTTTGCCAATAGTAAGCCGTTGGTAAATTTTTCGTGATGACTTTTGTCACCACACGAAGTGAGATTTTTCAAAAAAGCAAAAAAGAAAGGATGGGCTAATCGCTCCGCTTTTTTCTCAGCAGGTAATTGAAGCTGGCAGTAGCTCCTATCAGCACGTTATAGGTTTCGGTTTTTTCTGAATTAAAATAAGGAAACGCTCTTGCATCGGTTGCAATACTTGCACGGGCGCCCAGGCTGATGTAATAATTCTGATGGAAAAACATATCATATTCCACTCCCAGCAACAACCCCATCTCATCCCGATTGAACAACTCCTTTACGCCTGCAATGTCAAGGCCGTTTTGCACCACCTCGGCACCTCTCAGCCTGCTGTATTGCACTCCTGCAACAAGATTCAGCACTTTCGGATTCGGTGAACGGATGCCTGCTTTTGTCCATTTATATTTGACCATGACCGGAAGGTGCATGTATTCCAGGTTAACTTGTCCGTTTATCAGTATCTTGTTGTAACGGTTTTCCCAATAGGTTTGCCCCTGCAGGGATTTGATAATCCACTCTGCCTCGATGCCCCACCGGTTCGAAAAGTCATAGCCGGCTGATATTCCGCAGGAAACGCCAAAATCAAACTTGCGGTGAATCATGTTTCCGATAAGGGGATGCAGCGTATTGTCTTTGTGCAGCAGCCAACTGTTGTTTACACCGCCTTCCAACCCGACATGAAAACCCTTGACAGGGCTTGTTCTTTCCGCTGCTTTACCTGCCAATGGGTTTATCACGTCATCAAATTTTACTTTCGTTTCTGTGCCGGGGAATTGAATACCGCTTGGATGTTGAGATTGAATTGCTAAAGGCGGCTCTTCACTTTCAATTGAAGCTCCCGGGATGCCTTCAACACAACTTTCAGCGAGCGCAACATTATCGGCTGAGCTTGTTTTGCGGGGGAAGAAATCTCCCTTTAGAAAAAATCCCCAAGCACCTGAAAATTCCGGATCGTTGGGGAAATTACTGCCGGAAAGCGGAATGCGCTTAAGAAGCGCGTCTCCGTTTACTACATCAATTGGTTTATTCCGATTGCCTTCCGGAAGCCAGGTAAATAAAATGTTGATGATGGTAACGGGAATCAGCAGCAGGATAATCGCCTGATACCAATGGTCATGTTTCACACGCTCGCGTTCTTCATCCAGCTTGTATTCCACTTTATCCCACAAATCTGAAGATGGCGGTGTTTCTAAATTTCTCAGCTCTCTGAAATGTCTTTCTAAACTATCGTGCGTTTCGTCATTATCTCTAATGAGCCTCATACGAGTGTTTTAGATAAAAATCATACATGCCTTCACACCCCCTTCCCTCTTATTTTTTCTATAAGGATAACATCTCTGAGGGAAACGTTGCATGGGGCAGGGTAAGCTTTTTGGTTTATTTGTTAAATTCAGCCGATAGCATCATCCGATACTGCCTGCTGCAGTCTTTTGTGTTGAAAGGATTTTTTTCTGAAGCAGCATCCGCGCTCGTGCGAGCTGCGATTTGGAAGTGCCTTCATTGATGCCAAGCATCTTCGCTATTTCGTGATGCGAATATCCTTCAATGACATACAGGTTAAATACCGTGCGATAACCGGGGGAAAGGCTTTGTATCATATTCAGCAAATCCTGGTGGTCCAAATCATCAAAAATGGTTTCATCAAGAATGTCAATGGGCTTGTCTTCTTCATCCACAATAGGGTACAAGCTCACTGCCTTTCTCAACTGTTCGATAGAGGTATTGATGAAAATTCTTCGCATCCATCCTTCGAATGAACCTTCCCGTCTGAACTTGGGAATGTATTTAAACACCTTGATAAAACCCTCCTGCAAAACATCCTCAGCACTATGGTAATCTTTTGCATAGCGGAGACACACGCTGAACATCTTGGAGGCATAGCGATGGTACAACATCTTTTGCGCATCACGATTGCCTACGATGCAACCATTAATCAATTCAGTCTCCGTAAAAACTGTCGAAAATCCGGGTTTCACAGGTTTTTTATAAGCCCTCCGAATTTAGCGTTTTTCGATTCACTTGCAAAGAAAAAGGCGATGTTATTTTGTTAATAATTTGTCAAAAAAAAGCGTGTGCGTATCGGAAATTGCGTTATACCCGTTGCATCCTGAGAAAAAACTCCGGGAATAAAATGCAGTAGAGAATCAAAAGGAAAACAAAAACAGGATTGGAGATGCACAGGCAAATCAGCAGCGTTATCGGAATGTCCTCCTCGTAGCTGTTGTTGACGAATGAAAAATAATTGCGCCAGCTGAAAAGGTAGCCCTTTTCGTAAATGAAAAGGTAAATGTAGAGCCTGAACGTAATCATAGCCAGCAGCAAAACACCTCCGAAAATTGAAATTTGGAAAAGTGCCACAAGAAAAAGCAGGAACGTAATCAATTCCAGCGGATAGATGATGCGCACACATAACCGCTTCATCTTCTCTGCGCCAAGCCTGACTGCCCAGGTGTGGGTGCCCGTGAGCCGGTCTTGTTCAAAATCTTCAAACTGGTGAAAAGCGATGTTTCTGAAGCCTGTAAAAAATTGCCAGACGAAAATTATCAGCATCAAATTGAAAGTTTTGTCTGTCATCTGAGCTTCCTCCGTTATTGCCAATGACACTACCACAGCGGGAATCGCATGGGCATACAGCGTGTCTGAAAAAATTCCCCAGAAGCCGCGGTTCTTCAGCCGAACGGGCGGAACTGAGTATAACACGAACAGCAGAAATACAACGAGAACAAGAAAATGCAGCGTGCTTGCCTCATAAAAAATAAACCACGGCAGCAATCCAAGCATCAGCAAAAGTCCTAAGGTGAAAATTTTTCTGGCTGTTGAATGACCGGATGCATTATTCGGCTTTCCGGAAATCCGGTCAGCTTCGATGTCAGTCAAATCGTTAAGGTAATGACCGAAGCCGGCCGTTCCAATCATACAAACAATCAGAATCGCCAGACGCTGAAGAGTAACCGTAAATGACAGATGGGTGTAAAGGACAAAGAAGAATGCGATGCCGAAGAGTGGCGGCAGCTTGTAATTCCACCATGTGTAAAATCGGAGGAAGGCAAGCCGTTCGGAAAGGATTTTCATTTGCAGGATTCAAATTTATAGAGATTGATTAGCTTGTGGCACCGTTTGTCATTTGTTATTTGTCGTTAATGCAACTTCAAAGGAAAATAGGTCTCCCCGAAGGCATCGCGCTTGTCACCGGTGGCGTGATTGGCATGGGCATTTACGTGATGATTGCTTCCATCGCTGAAAAATCCGGTCCGGCTGTATGGCTTTCGATTGCCGCTGCGCTGCTGATTTCGGTTGCGGGAGTGGTGCCCCTGATGCAGATTTCCAGCGCGGTGCCGGTAGCCGGGGGCGGCTACTTCTATTGCAGCCGTCTGCTGCATCCATTGGCGGGCACGCTCGTTTCTTACTGGGCAGTGCTTGGCGGAGCCGCTTCCACCTGCGTAGTATCGGTGGGCTTGAGTGATTACCTCATTTCGGTTTTCAATCTCAGCTTCTCTTCCCTGCTGCTTGCCGGATTGATTGTCATTGCTTTTTACATCCTGTATCAGTTTGGATTGAAATTGGTGGCCTGGCTGCAAATTATCATGAGCGCGCAGTTGGTGGCTGCGCTGCTGATTTACGTGGCTGGGGTCGGAATTCAAACGAAACCCGCTATCGGCTTATCCATGCCGCACGGAGCCGGAGGATTCATGATGGCGGTTATTCTTTCGTTCAATGTTTGTCTTGGATTTCAAATCATCACCGAAATGGGAGAGGAGATGCGTGATGCGCGGAAGAATATCCCGCTATCCCTGCTGCTGGGCGGTCTTGCCGTGCTGGTGATTTATGTCGGAATCGGAGTGACATATCTGGGTGCTGCGGGCGAACGGCTTGCCGAATACAGCGACAATAAAATCGTAAGAGCGCCCTTGATTGCAAGTGCGAAAAGTTTTTTGCCGCCATGGATGATTGTGTTTCTTGGCATCGGAGCCGTAAGCGCTGCGCTTACCTCGCTGAATGCCGCTGCCATCACGATTCCCCGCGAGTTGTATGCTCAGGCACGCGATGGAATCCTCCCGCGCTTTTTTGAAAAAATAAATCCCGCAACCAATAATCCGGCCAGAGCCGTGACATTCTTCTTTCTTATAGTCGCCCTGCTGTTGCTTGCTGGAAGATTCATAGAGATGAAAAACATCATTGATTTCTATGGATACCTGGCGGCATGTGGCGTCATGCTCCTTACTATCTTCGTGAGCATCGCCTCACTCAGGCTGAAAAAAGTTTTCCCGAAGGAATATGAGAGCGCCTACTTCCGTGTTTCAGCACCCTGGCTGATTTTTTTCGTGGTAATCTCGGTGTTGTCATCATTGGGACTGGTGATGCTCCTTTTTCTTGAATCGAAGCGGATTTTCCTTATCTATCTCTTCTATACTCTTGTGATTTGCATTTACTATTTCTTCCGCAGAATCCGTTTCAGGGCTTAAAAAAATACTGCATGGGAAGCTAACTGTAAACGGATTGCCGGAAACAGGAAACTTTCCCTCGCTATCTTTGGCGAAAAAATTCATGGGCAAAACCGCTCTCATCACGGGTGCTACATCGGGAATCGGATGGGCAACGGCAGAAATTTTCGCTGAGAACGGCATCCGTCTTATTGTTTGCGGCAGGCGGCAGGAACGGCTCGATGCGCTCAAAAACAAGCTGAAGCAAAAAGTAAGAATCCATTCACTCTGTTTTGATGTGCGTGATAAATCAGCGGTCTTCCGGGCAATAGGCAGCCTTCCGAAAAACTTCAGTGATATTGATGTCCTTGTGAACAATGCCGGCAATGCGCACGGACTCTCCGCTATTGACGAAGCGGAGACCGAAGACTGGGACACGATGATTGACCTCAACGTGAAAGGACTGCTGTATGTTTTTCGCGCAGTGGTTCCCGGCATGGTGAAGAGAAAAAACGGACACATCATCAACATCGGCTCCATTGCATCGCGTGAAGTGTATCCGAAAGGAAATGTTTACTGTGCTACCAAGTTTGCAGTGGATGCTCTGAACCAGGGAATGCGGCATGACCTGCTTGAAAAGGGAATCCGCGTGACCGGAATTTTTCCTGGAGCGGTGGAAACTGAATTTTCACTGGTGAGATTTAAAGGGGATACTGAACGTGCAAAGCAGGTGTACAAAGGATTTGAACCGCTCACCGCGCGCGATGTGGCGGAAGCCATCCTGTTTGCAGTCACCCGCCCGCCTCATGTAAACATCAGCGAGTTGACAATACTCCCCTCCGCACAGGCAAGCGTACAGCATATTTACAAACGGCAGATGTGAGATGGGAGGAGATGAAAAATTCATCGGATGACCCGAAGTCTCGGATGAGTACGAGAGTAAAATGAATCAAAGCAAACTCCAATTCCTTAAGAACTCGCTCGCAGGCGAACTCTTCACCGACAGCATGTTCCGCTCGATGTATGCAACGGACGCATCGGTGTACCGTGAGTTGCCGCTTGCCGTGGCGTATCCGAAAGATGAAAACGACATCAAAAAACTGATTGATTTTGCCCGGAGAGAAAAACTCTCGCTCATCCCGCGGACGGCAGGCACTTCGCTGGCAGGGCAATGCGTGGGCAGCGGCATTGTGGTGGATGTTTCCCGTCACATGAACGGCATTCTTGAGGTGAATGAGAAACAAAAATGGGTACGCGTTCAGCCGGGTGTGATTCGCGATGAGCTGAATAGCTTCCTGAAGCCGTACGGATTGTTTTTCGGACCGAACACTTCCACCGCCAACCGCGCCATGATTGGCGGCATGGTGGGCAATAACTCCTGCGGCTCTTACTCCATCGTTTACGGCACTACGCGCGACCAC
>DATLYB010000468.1:0-15071 GCA_035575215.1 Chitinophagales bacterium | reverse complement strand
GATGCTCAAGAGTTTTTTTATTTGACGTCAATGAGCCTGACTTGTTGGTTTCATCGGCACAAAGCGTTGATGTGTCCTGCTATGGCTTCGGAGATGGCAGCGGAACGGTGGTGGTGGAGGGTGGCGTTGCGCCTTATCATTATCAATGGGACAGCTCTCCTGATGATACATTGGCTTCCGTGTCGGGATTAGCTCCGGGCGATTACCAGGTCATTGTCACTGACAGCAACGGCTGTACAGTACTATCAAGCATTTCCGTTTCACAACCCGATTCGCTCATTGTTACTGCGGGGCACGATACCATCATTTTCAGGGGATTTCCTGCAATGCTTTATGTTGAAAGCGTTTCCGGAGGAAAAGGTGCCGTAACGTACCAATGGACTCCGCCAGACAATGTTACCAACCCGGCATCACCCGGCAGTCCGGCAACACCGGATGAAACAACAATCTTCACGATTACCGTAACAGATGAAAACGGCTGCATCGCTTCAGACACGCAACGGGTGCAGGTGGACGTGAATCTTTACACTTTCCCCGATGCGTTTGTCCCCAACGGAAACAACAGCATTTTTTCACCTGTCACCAGCGCCACCGTTCGCGTGATGAAGCTGGAGATTTTCAACCGCTGGGGACAACTGCTGAGCGAAAACCCTTCAGGGTGGGATGGCAAATATGACGGCAAGCTGCAACCGATGGACACGTACGTGTATCAGGCGGTGATGCAATTGCCGGACGGTACTCAAAAAACAGAAAGAGGAGATTTTATTTTGATTTGGTAGCATGAAGAGAAATACGAACATATTGGTTCAGGTCAGCAAATCTGAAGTCACAAATCGGCATGGACTATGGATATTTATCTTCTGCGCCATAACTCAACTCCTTTCACTCACGCCTGTCAAAGCGCAAGACATTCACTTCTCGCAGTATTTCCATGTTCCCCTCAGCCTGAATCCCGCCCTTACGGGAAAACTTGACGGTACTTTCCGGGTGGGCATTGACTACCGCAACCAATGGTTCGGCATCGGAGCAAGGAATCCGTATTCCACACCCTCGTTTTTTGGCGATGTGCCGGTTCGCTTTAAATCAAAAGACATTCTCGGAATCGGGCTAAGCATCATCAGCGACAAATCGAGTGGCGGAAGGCTTTCCACCTTTACGGGGCTCGTGTCGGCAGCTTATCATAAGGCGCTGGGCAACAAAAATCATTTCCTCTCCCTCGGAATCCAATTTGGTTATTCACAGAAAAAATTAGACCTCGCTGACATTAAGCTGGGCGACCAGATTTTTTTGCAGGATGAAATTATCGGTGTCAGCAGCGACAACCTGAAGGGAAGCGATGGCGGCTTTGATTTGAATGCAGGATTTGACTGGAGTTCGAAGTTCAGTGAAAATGTTTTTCTGCATGCAGGATACGCTGTATTTCACGTGACGCAGCCCGGAATTTCATTTCACGCTGATGCGCAAAGGCTGCCTATGAGGCACTCGGCAAGCTTCGAAGCCGATTTCAAGATGGCGGAGCATTTCAAGCTGCTTCCCTTTTTTCATTACATGACGCAGGCAAAATCAGAAGAGATTTACACCGGCTTGTCAATGGGATTTCCGTTCTCAAGCGAAGCGGGAATAAATGTAGGCGCTTATTATCGCATGAGCGATGCGGTGGTGCCCTATTTCGGCTTTAATATCAAAGGTTTCAAAATTGGTTTCAGCTACGATATCACCACGTCACCATTGAAAAAAACCAGCGGGAGCATTGAACTGTCAGTGACCTACACGGGCAGGTATGTGCCTGTGCCGGATGTAACACCTTCATTATATTGCCCCAGATTTTAAAATGAGCAAGCCATTCCCATTCTTCTTTCTGCTGCTGACGCTGCTGGCGCCACAGGATGCCTTTTGCCAGAAAAACGGAAGAGATACGGTGAAGACCAATGCGAAAGAACCGCTGCCGCTCAAAATAAAAATCAAATATGCCGATGCCCTTTTCCGTGCTGGAAATTATTATGATGCAATCAACGAATACAGCGAAATCATAGAAATGAAACCCGACAACTACCGCGCCATGTATCAGATGGGCGAATGTTATTTCATGGCGCGCGATTACGTCAACGCTGAAAAATGGTATGAGAAGCCGGTGGATGCCGGAGCTGATGCTGCCTTTCCGCTGGTGTATTACCGCCTGGCTATGGCGCAGAAGATGCAGGGAAATTACGAGAAGGCGAAGTACACGTTTGCAAAATTTGCCCTGCGTGCAGAAGGAGATTACATCACCCGCGCCAAGCGCGAAATTGAAGCGTGTGATTTCGCAAAGACTGCATTGGAAATCCCGTCATTATTCACCGTAACGCATCTGGACTCAGTGATTAACAGCCCGTACAGCGAGTATGCCCCCGCAGTGGATAACGGCAAGCTCTATTATTCCTCCCTGAACCGCGACACCGCCATGAATCCTGCGGGAAAATTTTTGTCGCACATTTATTTGTCTGAAAAGAACTCAAATGCGTGGGGAAAAGGCGTGTTGCTGCCCCAGCCGCTCAATTCTTCTCAATATCACACCGGCAATATTGCCTTTTCTCCCGATGGAAAAAGAGTGTATTTCACGCAATGCAGCGATAACGGGGAAGCCAACATTCAATGCACCATTCTGCGGGCTGCGAGGGATGGCGACAGATGGATGCAGCCGGCACCGCTGACACGGCTCCATGCCGAAGGATTCAGCAACACCCATCCCGCGGTGGCAGGAGATGACAGCGCTGACGTGGTGTATTTCTCGTCAAATCGTCCGGGCGGTTTCGGGGGATTTGATTTGTGGTACACCGAAGTGAAACCTGACGGCTCTGCTTCTGCTCCCGTCAATCTCGGCTCAGCCGTCAACACGATTGACGATGAGGTGACTCCGTTCTTCCACAAAAACAAATTGTATTTCAGTTCCAACGGTCATATCGGGTTAGGCGGGCTGGATGTGTTCGTTTCCTCCGGATTGAAAATGGGGTGGTCGAAACCGCAAAACCTCGGTTACCCGCTCAACTCCAGCGCAGATGATTTCTATTTCACAAAAGGAGAATCACCAAAAACTTACTATTTCGTTTCCAACCGGGCAGGTATCATCGGGCTGAAAAGTCCGACTTGCTGTGACGACATCTTCATGGCTAAAGACCTTTCCATTCCGAAATTCACCGTAAAGGGGCGTGTGCTGGAGAAGGGGGATACCCTAGTTCCGCTGACGGGCGTGCGCGCAGAAGTGTTCAAAGATTCTTCCGAAATCAGAACCCCTTTGCATGACAAGCAACTGCTGGGAGATTTTACGTTTTCGTTTGAACTGCTGGCTGGGAAAAATTATGAAATGAAAATTCAGAAGAAAGGCTATTTCCCGCAGACGATAAAAATCAACGCAAAAGACAATCCCGAACCGGAGAACATCAGCCGCGATATCATCCTTGAAAAAATCGAAAAGAACAAAGCATATCGCCTTGACAAAATTTATTACGATTTCAACAAATCATCCCTGACGGAAGAGTCGAAAGAAACGCTGCGGAAACTGTACGAACTGCTGATGGAGAATCCCAAGCTGGTAGTGGAAATCAGCTCGCATACGGATGATGTAGGCAAGCCGCAGTACAACCTGAAACTGTCGCAAGAGCGCGCGCAGAGCGTGGTGGACTACCTGATTTATCTCGGCATCGAAGAGAAACGCCTGATTCCGAAAGGGTATGGTGAAAGCCAGCCTGTGGCGCCCAACAAGAATCCTGACGGCTCAGACAATGAAGCAGGCAGGCAGCAAAACCGCAGAACGGAATTCAAAGTGATAGGTGAATTGAGCCGGGTAGGTGACAAGATTATTTACGATTGAAATTTTTAGCCGGAGATGCACCGCATGCGGTGCATCTCCGGGACATAAATTAATATACATTAGCCATGAATAACCACCTGAAACAACCGCTGGCATTAACATTTTTTGTTTTTGCCGGAATGTGGAGTTACGCCCAGCAAAACGTGGGCATCGGTACGCTAACACCCAATCCCAAAGCGCTGCTTGAGCTTAAATCAGACTCGATGGGCTTTTTGCTGCCGCGCATGACAACCTCCCAGCGCATTGCCCTCGCGCCTTCCGGTGCAGCTGACATCGGGCTAACCGTTTACGATACTGACAGCAGCCTCTTTTATTTCTGGAATGGCTCCGGTTGGAAGTATTTTCCGCAGAAACCGGGCGATGACGGCTGGAATGTCTCCGGAAATAACGTTTATTTATCAGCGAGCGGCAACGTGGGAATTGGCGTTTCAAATCCTTCAGCCAAGCTGCACGTGTTTGGAACGGTAAGACTGGATAATGTCGGCCCATCCACCACCAACGTGCTGGTGCTCACGGTGGATGCCAGCGGCAACGTGAAAACACGAACGCTCGGCAATGACCTGTGGGATGGCGACAGCGTTAATGATGCGGATGCAGACCCGGACAACGAGTGCAACACGTCAATTTTTTACAACACCAACACCCAGGAGCTTTTCATCGTGGATGACTGCGGAATACAATCCACCGTGATTCCCACTGACCCGAATGACGCTGACAAAGACCCCACCAACGAGTTTCAGGATTTGTCATCATCCACGGCAGGGTCGAATGTAACCATCAGCATCTCCAATGGCACAGGCACCACCTTCAGCATCAATGATGCGGATGCCAATGCCACCAATGAATTGCAGACATTGAGCATGTCAAAAAGCGGCATTACGGTGAACTGGAGCCTGAGCAACGGGGGAGGCAGCGGCTCATTCAACGTGGATGACAATGACTGGTCGGGAGCCGGCACCGGCAGCATGTATCCCACCACCCTCACCGATAAAATAGGTATCGGCAATGCTGCGCCCACCTACAAGCTTGATGTGACGGGCGATATCAGAGCATCGGCAAAACTGTATTTTTCCTCCGCCTCCTATTACATCCAAAACAGCGGCACTGATTTGCTGCTGTATTCAGACAATTACATGAAATTTCAGACCAACAAGGGTCATCTTGTTTCTTTCACTGAAAGCGGAACGGAAGCCGTGCTCAACTTTAACCTTGACGGGCAGGATGTGATGACGCTGCGCGGGAATGGCACCACGCCTTACTCTGTCGGCATCGGCACATCGGCTCCGGTGAGCAAGCTGCAGGTGGCGGGCGATGTGCGCATCGGCATGTTGAATCCATCCGGCTTCACCAATGGAGGCAACAATTACGGAGATGCGCTTTATTTATCCGGAGGTCCCGCTTCCGGTGGGTTTGACAGCGATAACGATGACCCTCTGTTTCTGGCACGTTACAACAGCGGCACCGATGAGTCGGAGCTGCGCATCGGCATCGGAGATGATGCCACCTCATCTGGCTCCGACAGGCTGTCAATCGGGGCGCTCAGTTCGGGAGGCGCGCTGAACACCTTCAGCGGCTTGTTTGACTTTGAGATAGAGAATCCGGGCAGTTCCAGCGGTCCGATGCTCTCCATCAGTCCCAATGGAACATCGCATGTGAAAACATATCATGGCGGCTTGGCTATCACCAAGCCCGTTGGCTCCAATGGACAATACATCAACCTTAACCGGGGTTCTTCAACAATATGGTCCATCGGATATCAATATGGCACCGCCCGCTTTGCGATTCATGAAGGCAATACCAATGATGCGGCTTTTGCCACATCGCCTTATTTCACTATTGTGAATACAACCGGTTATGTGGGGTTGGGAGTGGCTTCTCCGGCAAACCGCCTCGAACTTCCTAATGACAACAGTTCTAACGGGCAGGGACGAGCTTTTGCCTGGATAATTTATTCAGACGGTCGCTTCAAGAAAAACCGGGAAGACATCGGGCAGGTAATGCCGAAAGTGATGAAGATGCAGCCGCTCTGCTATCAATGGGAGAAATATGAACATGACAGCAGCGGCAGGATACAATCAACCGGAGAATTGTCTGACAAGAAAGACATCGGGTTCATTGCGCAGGATATTTACAAACTTTTCCCTGAAGTGGTCATGAAGCCGGAAAATGAAGCCATCAATGCCTGGTCAATGGACTATGCCCGCCTCACCGTGATTCTCACCCGCGCTATTCAGGAACAGCAGGTAATGCTCGATGCCGAGAAGCAGGCACACCAGAAAACAAAATCGGAGCTGGAAAACCTGAGAACGGATTTGGAACAGCTTCGTCAAAACGTGGAGAAGCTCCAAGTTTTAATGGACATGGGTATGAACTCAGACCGTGCATCCGGAAAAAAGCCGGCTGATTAATCAGAATCAGTTAGCACTCCCCTCTGCTTCAGAGAAAGGACGGGGGTGCATCTGTTCCTTTTCAAATCCCCCAGGCAATCCATCACCGCCATCGCAATTTCATATTCCGTTTTCTGAAGGATGAAATCAGCCGGAAGGTTGCAGAACTTCTTCAGTTCCACAATTTTTTTTTCTTTTTTAATTCCGGTGAGCCGGCTAATGAATTCGTTGCTGTACTTGCGGTCAATCTCCTCCAGCAGGTGTTTCTGCCGGCTGAGTTCTTCTTTTTCCTTTTGAAGCTTTTTAGCAGGCGTGTTTCTGATGATGGGAATGGTGATTCCTCCCAAAGGCAGCAATTCATTGGGAGCATGGACACTCATTTCATTCGCATCTGCAAGGAAAGGGAGGCTCGTCCCATTCTCCGGCAGGTTCAGATTGATTTTATTTTCATCAGGCAGTTCCAGGTTTTTAAATGCCCACGGAAATAATTCCTTCGGGGGCATTGCCCTCACGACAACGGTATCAATTTGATAAGGAGCGGGTATCAGGTAAATCGCTGCCATTCTGAGCATTTTTATACCGGAAGGAATACGGAATGATTTTTTTTCATATCCTAATGCGGAAATCAGGATGCTGTCAGCAGGGTGCACAGCAATAGAGAATTTACCCTTCGCATCAGAGTTGACGGCATCAGGAACACTCACGTTAATGACAGAGGCGAAGGGAACAGGTGCGGAGTCAGCGGCTGAATAGAGTGCGCCTGTGAGCTCCCATTCCTGCGCAGATGAAAACACTGCCGGAAACAGAAACGCTGGGAGCAGAAGGCTGTTCGTAAACCGCATGTAATTATTATAAATAATGTACCGAGACAATTCCCCAATTACTTCACCTTCTTCCTCACTTTTGCCGCAAACCGTCTGAAATCTTCATCATCGCGGAAGTTGTCGAAATCAGCATCTTTCAGGAAATGCTCATAACGGTATTTGTTGCGGAAAAATTTTTTCTTTCTGCATTTCTGCAGATAGTCCATCATCATTTCCTTATCGCGCATCAGCGAGTAGCAGCAGGCGATATTGTAGTAAGCAAGCCCCGCGTAGGATTTGTTGATTTCCATTGCCTTTTCCTGGTCTTTGATGGATTCGCTGTGATAACCCAGCCGCGATTTGGAATTTCCCATTTCAATGTACGCATCGGCATTACCGGGGTCTAACTTCACCACAGTCAAAAAACTTCCTATCGCTTTTTCATGCTCGCCCATTTGCGCTTCCGTGCGGGCTTTCTCCAGGTAGTTGTCTGCCTGAGCCGGCTGCTGCATGATGGCCTGGTCGAGATTTTTGAGCGCCTCTTCATAATTGCCGAGCAGGCGGTGAGCCACGCCCCGGTTGCGCACGGCAAGCGTCATGTTCGGATTGAAATGCAGGGCGAGTCCGAAATCACGCACGGCAAGCTCCACATCGCTGCGGGTGGGTTCCGCCACATTCTGATGGTAGTAGCGGGCTGAGCCGCGGTTGTTGTAAGCAAGGGCAAAAGCGGAGTCAATTTGAATGGCGGCATTGAAGTCTTCAATGGCTTGCCTGTATTCGCCCATGCGGTGATAGCACACCCCCCGGTTGTTGTATGCTTCGGCAAACCGAGGGTTGAGCTCAAGAGCTTTGTTCAGATAGTTCAGCGCCTTGTTAAACTTCCTTAATTCGCTGCAAGCGTGTCCTGCCGCACTGTAAACCTCGGGCTTCCGGGGTCCGTGCTTCATCACTTTTCTTAAATCTTTCAGCGCCTTGTCATAGCTGCCAAGATAGAGATGCGAGTATCCCCTGTAGAAATAGGTGTCGAGCGCTTTCGGATTTATCTTCAGGCTTTGGTTAAAGTCTTCAATCGCCTGCTGATAATTTCCGATGGAATAATTATAAACTCCGCGCTGGTAGTAAAGGTCCTGCGCAGAAATGCCAGACGATAAAAGGAGAAATGCTATCAATGGCACCAATTTATACATCGGTTTGAATTTATGAAAAATTCCGGTTAGCTGATGGTTGAATTGCGTAGGATAAATTTTAGGTTATCATGCATGTCAGACCGGATAGGTCGGACTACTTTTTATGTCATTTTGTGTCAAACAGTTGAAATTTTGACCCCGAAGGATACCCTGCAAATACCAATGACGGAGAGGTTAAAGCAAGCGCCTTCGGATTAACAAGATGCAATCTGTTTTACATCCATGTTTTTAATTCCTTAAGATGAGCTTAACACGATGCTGATTTCTGTTTTTCTTCTTTTCTTACATCCTCAATTTTCTTCTTGAATTCCATACAGATACACTCGCCACCATCCTTCTTCATTCTCGAAAACATGCAGCAGCTTCAATCCCGTGTTTTCCGGCTTGCTGATTTCCACTGCTGAAATAATAAACCTACCGCCCATTTTTTTAAATGCATCGCCATTGATTGAGAAGTTGTTCAGAACCGTGTGCCTTTTTTTTCCGATGATGTAATTCCTGTCGGCAATACCCAGTTCGGAGGAAAAAATATAGCAGCGGTTGCCCCATGCGTCAAAATAAGTTTTGACCTTCTGATTCTTTTCCAGTTCAGGAGCGATGATGGCGCGAAACGCTTTCTTATGCTCCAGGCTGTAAATCGGCAGCAAGCCGTCAAGCGTGTAAAAGCCATTGTATTGCAATACACTTGGGCTCATCGCAAGGGCTGCCACGCGATATGAGCTTTTGGGCTGGGAAATAAAATCATCAATTTTCCTGAAAAGATTTTCAGAAAAATATTCGTTGAAACCCGGCTTGATTTTAAATCCCAGCAGGTTGCGCACGTTGTGCAGCCATTCGTCATTGCTGAAAAATCCGATAGCAAGCTGGCAACTCAAAAAAACCGCCACTGCCTTCCAGGACAAGCCGGCTTCCATTATTTTTTTCAGCGAAACTGCTGAGATAATGAAGAATACCAGCGGTAGCAGGATGATGAAGCGATTTGCCTTGAAAGTTATCAAGAACGGGAATAAATCGCCCAACAGGGAAGCCGCCTGAAAATAAAAGCCATACGCAAGGCAAATGACAACTACCGAAACGGCCAGCCACCTGATGGTTTTTTCTGCCGGAAAATGATACAGCGCGATTGCAGAAGTTGCGATAATGGGTGCACTGACTGTGGTTCCCGCGTGGTAATGTGCAAGCAAAAGAGGATAAAGCGTATCTGACAATCCTTGCCAGAAATCGCTGTTCTCCTGTGCGAACAAATTGTATTCGGTGCGGTGAGAAATGAACTCTCCGTTGAGAAAAGAGAGCGTCAGCATTTGAAAATTCACAACGCAGTATGCGACCGTCAGCAGCCCAATGCCGAAAAGAAATTTCAGATTGACTTTCTTTTTCCGAAAGCTGTCGGCAGCCAGCATTATTACCAGCGCTGCAATGACGGAGATGCCCGTCCACACGAGGGATGAATAGAACGGAAAAAAGACGATGAAGAGGAAATCTGTCCACCGCTCGCGGTCTTTAAGAATGTTCAGAAAGCAATAAAGCATCAGCGGATGTCCTGCCACACCGAATTCGGCATAAAACGGAACAAGGCTGAAGCACAGCGAAACGCCAATTGCGAGCGTGCGAAGTGCATCATCAGTAAGAAAGTGTCTTCGCAGCAGAAGATACATTCCTGCAAAAGCAAGAATGCGCTGGATAAAATAACTGGCGAGGTATCCCCAGTAGGAGCCGAACAGCCAGATGAGCAGCACATTCACTGAGAGCCCCGGAGGGAAAGCAGCACGCAACTGCCCGTTCATCACATTATCAATCATTGCATGGGGCGAGAAGTCGAGCGCCTTACCCTGTTTGACCAGCAAATCGAGCCACACCCATTCGCCCTCCAGGTTATCATGGATTCGGATGTAGGCGTTGCTGCCATTGAAAAAAAAAGGCAGGAAGTGCAGGGAAAATACTGCTGCGATTATCCCTGCATTTCGCCATCTGGTGTTCTGATGGATGCAAGCCGGTGGGAGAGGTTTCTTTCTTTTAAACATTCAAAAGGCAAATTGATGATGAAAGGCGGACTTAACTATCAAAAATAAAAGAGGCTGCCTACTTTTGAAATAGTCTCGCATTGTGTTAGGTGCCTGTGCGGTGATTATCTTTCGGGAAATCTGTGCCATGCATAGCAAAGCCGGAGCTGTAAAAAAGCATCCAATTGCATCAATTGCGCTTCTGGTCTTTGTGCTATTTCTCTTTACTGAGGTAAGCCTGCGGGTGGTTTTTGCCTTTAAGGATTATCCGGTGGGTAAGCTTGCCCCTTCCTGGCTGGCGTTCAAGCCCATTGACTCGCTGGAAGTATGGGCTTCATTTTATATGGATGAAAACGGCATCTACAAGGCTAACTGTGATTACTGGAGCCAGCCGCAATGGAACATCAACTCCGAGGGGTTTCGGGGGCGTGAATTCATTCCCGACACGCAGAACGATTCCTCTGTTGCGCTGCTGTTCGTTGGCGACTCATTCACCTGGGGCGCCCACGCCACTCCTCCCGACAGTTGCTTCGTTGACCTGCTGGAGCGTGAGCCGCACCTCGTATGCTATAATGCCGGCATTCCGGGTGCTGACCCTGCCCAGTATGCGCAGGTGGCAAGGGTATATGTTCCGCGTCTGCGTCCTGACTATACGCTGGTGATGCTCTATCTCGGAAATGATTTGATGGACACGGCACGAACGATTATACCCGGCAAAAACATTTACTATCAAACCAGTGCGGGATGGCTGCCCGTTTCCTACAAGGGGAAACATTTCGTCTCAGCGCATGAGGCTTATAATTTCGTGGTGAATAAATACTCGCCCCATTCTATGACGGAAAGAATAATTCTGAAGACAGCCATCGGCACTGCCCTGCTGTCGCTGCCACTGCGCCTGCAGGAATATGCCGAGTGGAACCGGAAAAAAAACAGCAGCGTGACGAATGACTACCTCCGGCAGATACAGCGCATCTGCGGGGTAAATGATTCCAGGCTTTTGATTTTCATCATTCCTCGCGAGGAAGACTTGAACAATAAATTTTATGACGACCCGCAGGCGTACATCAGGCGTCATTATCCCGCCCTCACACAAGGGCTTGCGGGCAGCATCTTTGTAATTCCCTTCCGCAGAGAGCACCTCTATCCCCTGCCTGACGGCCATTTGAACAATGCCGGGCATGCGTTTGCTGCAAGGTTCATCATGGCAAAACTGTAGCTGGACTTAAATGCTTGTGATGGGAAGCGCTTACATTGCGGGATATCGAAATGATGAGCCTACTGCCGCCCGATTCAGCAGCGGAAAGAAACAGCAACAGGTTTACAGTTCCCGGTTCATCTAACCGGAAACTGTAAACCGGTCAACTGTATGCGGGCTGCAAGCCTGTAAGCCGGGTTCTGTCGAGCCTGCCTGGCGGCAGGAACGTTCTATCATTTATCTGGGATTGCGCTCACGCGCAACCTCTATCAGTCAACCCCCTCCGGTTTCCCGTAGGATTAAGCGAGCCACTCTGTCTGCCCAAAGGCAGACCGGAGTATATTTGACCTTTCGGCTTGCAAGGCTTGCCCTCCCATTACGTTGCCGCAATGAGCCGTGAGCTTTTACCTCACGTTTTCACCTTTTCCCGGTTGCTCGGGTAGTTATTTTCTGTGACGCTGTCTGTATCCTGAAAATTTCTTTTCAGGACCCCTCCCGTTAGGAGGTGCAATGCTCTGTGCCGCCCGGACTTTCCTCACCCGACCTCAGCCGGGCGCGATAGAACGGCTTGCAGCTTTATTGTCAATGAACTTAATTTTTCTCAGGCAAAATTAAAAGAATGTTTTCTGACCACACGCCCTTCAAGTTTCGTTAATTTTGGAACTTCCGGATTGCTTACCGGATAAAAAGCAGGTTTGAGAAAGACGGCATGCATCGAATAGTTCTTACCAGCAGGGGTGAAAGCTTAAAAGAATATACCAGTAAGGTCTATCAATACAGGTCACTGGCTTTCACGCTGGCGCGTAAAGACCTGAAAGTGCAGTATGCGCAGACATTTTTAGGCGTACTCTGGTCGGTTATTCAGCCGCTCACCAGCCTGCTGGTATGGATATTATTTTTTGACAAGCTCATTAAAGTGGATACGGGCGATATTCCGTATCCGCTTTTTGCTTTCAGCGGAATGATGGGATGGTATTATTTCACGAATATTTTCAACCATGCGGGCACCTCGCTGGTCAATTCCCAAGACCTGATACGCAAGATTTATTTTCCACGCATCATCCTGCCGCTTTCAAAAGTCATGGTGGGCTTTGTTGAATTTTTTATTTCGCTGACGCTGCTGTTTATTATGATGCTCGTGATGGGAAAATTTCCCTCCTGGCACATCCTGTTTCTGCCTGTCTTCATTTTACTGAACATTATCTCTGGGCTTGCTTTCGGCTTATGGCTGAGCGCCCTGACTATCCGCTACCGCGATTTTCAGCATATCATTCCTTTTTTCGTTTACATAGGCATCTGGCTTACGCCTGTCTTTTATCCATCAACGCTTATTCCTTCCGAATACAGCTTTTATATTTATATCAACCCGGTGGCTGCGGTGATTGCCGGCTACAGATGGTCATTATTGGGAGGGGAGCCGTTTTCACCCTACTACCTTATCTCATTTATTCCGATGCTGTTTATCCTGCTGACAGGATTTGTTTACTTCAGAAAGAGTGAATACACCATAGCGGACTACATCTGATGCGTTTTTTCAACCGGGCAACGCCTCTGCAATTACCTGCCCCTAAGCAAAAAGAGGCTGCCGGATGAGGACAGCCTCTTTTGAAAAATGCCAATAGAAAAATCATTCATGAAGTATCCCACCAAAGTCTCGGAGTGTAGAGACTATCGCCATGTTCCTGCAAAATGAAATATGGGTTGACTGGAGAAGAACAGGAATTCTTTTATTAACGGTGCTGGCGAAAAAGAGATTCCCAACAGGCTTGCGTCATGATTTTCTCAAGAGTGATGGTTGCTCCCGTTTCGCTTGCTTCAGCCGTATAAAAAACCAAGTCGTCAGCACCGGTCACTTGTCTGACATGAGCTTAATGGCTTCGTTATGGGCAGATGCCAATCTTAGTTGTTGTCGGCTTATTGGCTTGCGTGAGCATGCAGCGCATAATCTCTCCAAACTGATTGATGACTAAGAACAATTGGAAGCCATGGGAACCACCCGGTTGAAGATTTCCCCCGTTCAGCCCATCCATCAGAAACCTTGTTCTAACGCATGCGCCTGTTGTCGCACGCAGGCGGTTTTTTGGAATCGGCATAGTAAAGACCGGTTTACCCCAGCGCCACAAAACGGCTCGTAGCTTACCGTTTTCGGGAAATAGGAATGCAACGGACCGATGCCCATTTTGCTCATCAGCGCCAGGATGGTGGAGTAACGCTGCCTTCAATAGCGAGCAAATCGGTTCCCTCGAACATCTGGTAAGCGAAAAGGTTGAGGTCCATGTTTTTCGGAGTGTTTTTGTTGAAGGCACCGCTTCCGCACTGCCGTGAACAGCCCCCAAACATTCACTTTCCCCCGCATTTTCCTTATTTTCACGCCCGTTTACAATCCCAATCTGATGAAAAATCTTCTTGTTTCAGTGATGTGTGGAGTGCTTTGTGCACAGATGCCATTTCTTCCAGCGGTGGCATCCGTCAACTGGTTGACCACCTTTGAGCCGTCCAAGCGTTTTATTGAAAACAGGACCCAGTTTGACGGGAAAGACGGACAGCCCGGCTCATCTGTATTATATGGCGTTGACTGGGGTGCTGCTCAAATTTATTTCACCCGCACCGGCTTAACCTACCGTTTTGAAAAAGGAAGGTTCGGTGCCGAAGAGGAGCGCGGGGGGGATAGAAAATTTACTGCCGGAAAATCACCGGCTGACTCAGAAACAGAAACCGATTTGGTGCAGTTGCAATGGCTGAATGCCAATTCCGATGCAGTGTTGCTCGCCCTTGACGAAACGGAAGATTATTTCAGCTATACGATTGTGAAAGGCGGTGAAGCGAAAAACATCAATCATATCAGGGCATACAAAAAGCTGCTCTACAAAGAGCTTTATCCCAACATTGATGTGGAATATGCTTTTCACACAGCCTGGGGCGTAAAGTATAAAATCATCCTGCATCCCGGGGCGGATGTTTCGCAGGTGAAGATGAGATTCAAAAGGGCGAATGATTCCATCGTTTCAGGCGATGGAATCTTTCTTGACCAAGACGGCAACCTTCATATCCGCACCATCCTTGGCGACATCATTGATTACGCTCCTATCACGGCTTATCAGGCGGCTGACAATTCAGTGATTCCCTCCGAGTTTATCCTCAGCGGCAATGAGGTTTCTTTCTCATTGAAAAATTATAACTCAACACAAACCGTGATTATTGACCCGTGGACGGTGACGCCCAACCTGCCCAACGTCAACAAAGTGTACTACATCAAAGCCGACACCAGCGGGAGCGCTTACATTTACGGTGGCGACACGCCCTACCGCTTGCAGAAATATAATTCAGCAGGCGCGCTGCAATGGACATACAACACTCCATGGAGTGCAGCCAATGAGTGGTTTGGCGGGTTAGAAGTGGACCCCGCAGGCAATTCATACCTCACCTCCGGCACGGGTGTGGCTATCTCAAAAGTCAATACTGCCGGAGGATTGGTTTGGAGCAATAGCCCGGGAAATTTTTATGAATACTGGGACCCCGCTTTCAACTGCGATTATACTCAACTGATTGTTGGCGGGACGCTGCTTACTGACGTGTTCACCTTTAAGTTTTACGGGGCTGCTTTCAGAATTAATTTGAGCAACGGTGCCCTTGACAGCACAGTGATTGTGGC
>DATLYB010000467.1:0-4995 GCA_035575215.1 Chitinophagales bacterium | reverse complement strand
GCAACAATCTGGCTCTCAGTAAACCGTGATTTTTTCATCTGACCATTTTTCAGAGTTAGAAAAATTACGCTTGTCCCGATTCGGAATCGGGACTGCGCCAACTCTATTTTTAAATGGTCGAATTAGAGGGGAGCCGACACTCTGGCGCGGGCTTGCGTCTGTGAGAGACTTTCACTCTCTGGAATATTCAAAGAACTTCGTACCTTACGGTACGGTGTTCGCCCATGCCGGGCACACCCAGGCAGGCAAAGAAAAGCGGGCGTGAAAAATTTCCAGTTCACTCTTTGTATCTTAGTCGCTTTTGGAGAAGCATAAATTTTAACCTGAAACCAATAATCATGGAAAATGGCTTATCAGAAACGGTGGTGACTGAAGAGAAAATGCTTGCCCGAAGAACATATATCCAGTTTGACAAAAACCAGCTTGTCAACCTGGAATACTCTCTGAGCAAAGAGTTATTGCGTACGAACAAGCGAGGGGCATACGCCAGTTCCACTATTATCAATTGCAACACCCGAAAATACCACGGTTTGCTTGTGGTGCCGCAGCCGCAAATTGACAATGACAACCACGTGCTGCTTTCAAGCGTGGATGAAACGGTGATTCAGAACAACTCGGAATTTCACCTTGCCATCCATAAGTTTCCCGGAGGAATTTACCATCCCAAGGGGCATAAGTATGTAAAAGATTTTTCTGCCGACCCTGTTCCTCACTGGATTTACGCGGTAGGCGGAGTGGAGCTGAAAAAGGAAATCATTTTTCTGTCTGACACCGATTGTGTGATGCTGCGCTATACGCTTGAAGAAACGCCATCGCCCGCGCGCCTTCGCCTGATGCCCTTTCTCGCTTTCCGCAATTACCACGCTTTGAGCAAGGCGAACACCTATGCCAATAAAAAATATACCGAAGTTCCCAACGGCATCAGGCTGAGGCTTTACAGCGGCTACATGGATTTAATCATGCAGACTTCCAAGGCGGCTGAATACACCTCCAATCCCGATTGGTATTACAATTTTGAATACCCGCGCGAGCAGGAACGCGGCTACGAATACCAGGAAGACCTTTTCACTCCCGGATTCTTTGAGTTTGAGATGAAAAAAAGCGAGCAGGTGGTTTTCGCTGCAGGGCTGAGCGAACTGAATCCGCGCAGCCTGAAGGCGATGTTTCAAAAGGAAGTGAAGACACGGATTCCGCGCAGCAGCTTTGAAAATTGCCTTCTTAATTCCGCCAAGCAGTTTGTGGTGCAGCGTGATAAGAAAACGGAGGTGGTGGCGGGCTATCACTGGTTTGGGCGCTGGGGACGCGACACGTTCATCGCCCTGCCCGGATTGACGCTTGAAACCAACAAGCCCGAATTATGCAAAGCGGCTCTCACCACCATGACGTCACAACTCAAAAACGGACTGTTTCCCAACATGGGCTGTTCTTACAACAGTGCGGACGCTCCGCTGTGGTTTTTCTGGACGCTGCAGCAATACAGCGAATTCACCGGCATGGAGGTGCGGGTGTGGATTACGTTCGGCTCGAAAATGCGCGCCATCCTTGATGCTTATCGCAGGGGAACCGATTACAATATCAGGATGAATGATAACGGGCTTATCGCTGCCGGCTACCAGGGGGTTGCCCTCACGTGGATGGATGCCGTGGTAGATGGCAAACCGGTGACGCCCCGCACGGGCATGCCTGTAGAAATAAACGCGCTGTGGTATAACGCGGTGTGTTTTTCGCTGAAACTGGCAAAACTGGCTGAAGATGAAAAATTCGTCAAGCAGTGGGATGATTTGCCGGAGATGATTGCAGATTCATTCGTAAATACCTTCTGGGATGAACACCGCGCCTACCTTGCCGATGTGGTAAACGAAGATGGGAAAGACTGGTCGGTGCGCCCCAACCAGATTTTTGCTGCATCACTCCCCTATTCTCCCCTTGATGAAACCATCCGGTCGGCAGTGGTCGAGAAAGTGAAGAGCGAACTGCTTACGCCCAGAGGGTTGCGCACGCTTTCACCGAAAGACCCGAATTACAAAGGCACTTACTTCGGTGACCAGAAAACACGCGACCAAGCTTATCACCAGGGAACGGTGTGGCCCTGGCTGCTGGGACATTTCTCAGAAGCCTATTTGAAGCTGTATGGAAAAAACGGGGTGACGTTCATCAAACAATTGTATGACGGATTTGGTCCTACGATGATGGAACACGGCATCTCGACAGTTTCAGAAATTTTTGATGGCGACCCGCCTCACCGGCCGGAAGGCGCCATTTCTCAGGCATGGAGCGTGGCCGAATTAATCAGGATAAACAGTTTGATGAAGAAATACGGTAAGATGAAGAAATGATATTTCCTTGTTTGAGGTTTATACAGTTCATGGTTTGCCATTGTATTTGTATTCAGCTACAAACCACAAACGGCAAACAAATTGAAAAGAAGAATTTACATTGCAGGTAAGCGGAAAACTACATAATAAGTTGAAAGTGCTGATGTTCGGATGGGAATTTCCGCCACACATCTCAGGCGGATTGGGGACAGCATGCTACGGGCTGTCAAAAGGATTGCTGCATAACGAAGTGGAAGTGTTGTTCGTGGTTCCCAAAATATATGGCGATGAAGAAAGCGATGCTATCCGGCTCATCAACGCAAGCGACATCTCGATTGAAGCCACCGAGCATCCGTATCATCAGATATGGAAAAAGCTTACGATTATTGGCATTCACTCCCTGTTGCGCCCGTATCTTTCGCCTGAACAATTCTCGCGCGCAGCCAAATTTTCTCGTCTTGAACGTTCCGACATTGAAGCATCCGTTTTCAGCCAGCGGTTTCAGTTCACCGGAAAATACGGAGAGAATCTCTTCACGGAGGTGGCACGCTATGCGGTGGTGGCAGCGAAGATTGCATCCCGGTATGATTTCGATGTCATCCATGCGCATGACTGGCTTACCTACCCTGCCGCCATTGCCGCACGCGAAGTGAGCGGCAAGCCTTTCATTGCCCACGTTCACGCCACCGAGTTTGACCGCTCGGGCGAAAATATCAACCGGGATGTGTATGAAATGGAGCGGCAGGGCATGCATGCAGCCGACCGGATTATTGCAGTGAGCAACTTCACCCGCAACATCATCATCGTCCGCTACGGTGTTCCGCCTGAAAAAGTGATAGCCGTGCATAATGCCGTGATGCCGGCTGAGCATCTGAACGAAAAGCAGGAGCGTGTTTTCCGTGAGAAACTGGTGACGTTCTTAGGCAGAGTCACCTTTCAGAAAGGACCGGATTATTTCGTAGAGGCAGCCTATAAGGTGCTGCAGAAAGACGACAACGTGCGGTTCGTGATGGCGGGCACGGGGGATATGCTGCCGAAAATCATCAAACGCGTGGCGCAACTTCGCATGGCTTCAAAATTTCACTTCACAGGTTTTTTGAAAGGATGGGAGGTGGATAAAATCTTCGGGCTTAGCGATGTGTACGTGATGCCCTCGGTGTCGGAGCCGTTCGGCATATCTCCGCTCGAGGCGCTGCGTTCCAGCGTGCCGGTGATTATATCAAAGCAGTCGGGCGTTGCCGAAATTTTGCGCCATGCTTTGAAAGTGGATTTCTGGGACATAGATGCCATTGCCGACAGGATTTACGCCCTGCTGCATTATCAAGGCATATCCAAAATGTTCATCAAATACGGCAAAGCCGAAGTGGAAAATCTCAAATGGGATGATGCCGCAGGTAAAGTGAAAAGAGTATATGAGGAAGTGTTAAGTAATTTGGCGTGAATTGTGATTCCCATGGCAGCGTGAGTCCGCTCTTCTGTTCATGGTATTTTAATAAGCTTCCCCCATGCGTCATTCTTTCCAGCGGAATTTTTTAACACATAGTAATAGGTTCCCGCAGGAAGCGTTTCCAACAGAATAGAATTTTTTCCGTTCACAAGCATCTGCGCTACCGCTTTTCTGCCGCTTATATCAAATAAGGTGAACATTGCTTGCATCGCACTTACTTCCACGGTCAAGCGTGTGGTAACCGGATTAGGCGACACGGTATGCGTCATTTCATTCACGCCAGCAATTGCGGTAGGCAGCGTGAAAGCCCAAAAATCCTTCAGGTAATTTCCGGCAGCATCTTTTCCCAGCCCGATATACAGTGTGTTATTGATTACAAAGCCTGCCGCTCCCCGTCTGCCCACACCGCTAAATGCGCCAAGCGGCTTCCACTCCTGCGTAGCCTGGTTATATTCCCACACATCACTCAGGTAGGTGGTAAGGCTTTTAAAGCCGCAGGCGAGATAACCCTTGCCCAGCGCATCAACACCGACAAACACCGCATCTTCCCTGCCCGCTCCCGGAAAATCATCGGGAATCCTGTACCACCAGTTGGCGTTGGGGTCATATTCGAAAAAATCCTGACGGTATTCACCGTTGGTGCCGAAGCCAAGCCCCAGATAGCCTTTATTTCCGATTCCGAAGCCTGTTGCGCTGATTCGGGGATTGCCTGCAAAATCAGCCTTTTGGCTCCAGGTGTCGCTGACGGGGTCATACTCCCAGAAATCTTTGTAATAGCTCAATCCGTCAGTGCCTGTTCCCGCGTAAATTTTAGTGCCGATTTTGAAAGCCACTGCCTTGTGACGATTTGCAGCGGGGAGGCTTGTTTTCTGCACCCAGGTATCATTGGCTGGAATATATTCAAACAAGTCGTTTGTGAGGCTGCTGTCCGTTTCACCGGTGCCGATGTAGCCCTTGTCGCCTGCACTTACCCCGACTGCTTCGCAGCGGGCAGCTCCCGTGAAATCTGCTTTTTGCGTCCATTGGTCGTTCAGGGCATTGTATTCCCAAAAATCACTGATGTTGCCGGAACCGTTGCATCCCGTTCCTACGTACCCCTTATCGCCCATGCTGAAGGAAGCCGCAGTCATCCGTGCTGTGCCGGGAAAATCTGACTTGCGAATCCATGTTTGTGATGATGCGGCAAATACCGCACTGCACACCATTAAAAGGATGGTTTGTTTTTTCATGACT
>DATLYB010000466.1:0-7620 GCA_035575215.1 Chitinophagales bacterium | reverse complement strand
GTGCCCTCTGAAGATTATGTGCTCACCTTCAACCAGCTTATCAATTTCATCAACGGCACGGGTGATTTGAAAGGCTTGCCTGCCGAGCTTCAGCTGGTAGGGCTTCCCATTATTCAGCAGAATATTGACATTCCCCCCATCGGAAATCCTGTAATTCCCGAATTGGACGGGAAGGAAATCACCAAAGCGGTTGACTCCATTGACTTTTCCAAAGTAGCCAACTTCAGGTTTTATGTGATTGGTCCCAACAATGATGGCTGGACAGGCTTCCCCTCCAATGAGAAAGTCGGCAACTACTGGTTCCATTCCGATACCTTCCCTATCGTGAACAATATCAAATGGCAAACCATGTATATGCATCAGAACGGAAAGCTGAATTACAGCCCCCCTGCGCAGGATGAAGGCTACACAATGTATATCCATGACCCGGATGACCAGGTTTATACCATCGGTGGCGCCAACATGATTGTTGACTTGCCGTTCGGGCATAAAAGCTCCGTAGTGAAAAACAGCCGCAGCCAGGGACAAATCAACCTGGCCGACCCGCGCTGGCGCCACACCACGATGGATAGGCCGGGCGTGGTCGCTTTTGAAACCGATGTGCTCACCGATACCTTATGCATCATCGGCTTCCCCGAAGCAAGGCTCTACGCCAAGTCAAATCCCGGTGGTGAAGTTGACGGACCTACCGATACTGACTTCTTTGTGCGCATTCTGGATGTTTACCCTGACGGCAGGCAGTTTTTCGTGGTGGAGGGTTGTGTGAATGCACGTGCCCGCGATTATGCAAAGGCTCTTGCTGAAGCTGATGGACTTGAAACCGAAGCCATTGACAATATTCCCTTCACCAACATTGACATCGGCAAGATTTATGAGTATCATTTCCGCATGATGCCTATTGCCTACACGTGGGGTTATGGTCATAAGCTGAAGATTCTCATCAGCAGCAGCAATCACACGCGCTATCAGGTGAATCCCAACCTGCCAATTGAAGATGGTGACTTCTTCCGCAGACAGCCGCTTGACGGACAGAAATATATTTTCAATGGTGTTGAAATGGAGCCGCGCGTGGCAGTGCAGCGCATAGCGCATTCACCTGAATATCCCACCAGCATTGAGCTGCCGGTTTATAACAAGAACTATGTGGGCGTGTTCGAGCCCACGCCTCAAAACGGCAGCCAAATGAGCATCCTCCTGTACCCCAACCCCGCTACGGAAGTGATAAACATTTACATGAGCAAGCCTAACCAGGATTATGAGTTGGTGATGTTCAACGAAATCGGACAGCAGGTTTACACAGCCTCCTTCACGGAAGAGCATAATATTAACGCCACCCGTTTCGACAAGGGCATCTACCTCATCGAAGTGCGCGACACAAAGACCAACGAAAAGCTGACGAAGAAGGTAACGATACAGTAGTTGGTGTGAGGTGAAGAGATGGATAAAAAACCTCCGGTGTTTTATTTCATCGGAGGTTTCTTATTTTCCCCACTCAGGACCTCAGTTATTGCCGGAGTTAACATGCGTGATTGCTAATAGTTTTTCTATCGCATCCCGTATCACCTCCGCCCGCTGCCAGGGTATCAAATGCCCCTGCCGGTCTATCATTTGAACCTCAAGCTGATTTGTGTTAGTCAATACGCGTTGGGTGAATGCGGCATTTCCCGGAGAAACCAGCCTGTCGGCAGTTCCCTGAATGATGGTAACAGGCACGGCAATAGTTTGCCACAGAGGCAGCATCCGCTCCAATTCCTGTTTCAGGGCGATGATTTCGCGATTGCTCGTCACCAGTATCTGCGGCAACAGCCATCGGATGACTTTCCAAGATGCCAATTCATTGAACCATTTCTTGCGTTCCAACTGCGGATCAAGAGAAGCTGCCAGGAAAATGATGCCGCTCACCACCTGTGGATGATCCATCGCGATGCGGGCTATCACCGCCCCGCCATACGAATGCCCGACCCAAATGGCTTTCCTGCCCGGATAATTTGCTTTTAGATAATCCGACAGTGCCGCTGCCTGTAATTGCAAAGAAGTAACTGCCGCCCTGCCGCTGCTGGCTCCATAGCCCGGACGGTCAATTGCGACCAGCCGGGCTTTTAACGTCAGCTCTTTATCCGCAAGATTATCCTGGAAATCTCGCCACGAGCCGGGCGAACCATGCACCAACATAACCAGCGGCAGCGAATCAGCGCCAGCCGCCACACCTTCCAACATCATCCCCTGATGACTGAAAGAAATTTTTTCATACGGAATGTCTTTTTCCTTAAATCGCTTCTCGGTATTCCGCCTGAACACAATCTGGCTGAACACCTGAAAGCTGACGGCAGCAAGCAGGTAAAGCACAACAATGAATACAATCAGGATGATTATTACTTTTTTGAGCACAGCAGAAACTTCTTCATCGTCATTTTACATTCAATTATAAACAGCATATACAACATTTCAAATTCCTTATTACATTTGCCGTGAAGCTCTTTGATGATACGGGCGGCTGAAAGCCTTAAAAGGGAATCCGGTGAAAATCCGGAGCAGTACCCGCTGCTGTAAACCTCTCGGATTACGAATGAAGAATTTACGATTAGAACGATGAGAATTGTCTTCCATCGTAAATTCTGAAGCCGTAAATCGTAAATTTTGCCAATCCTCTTGTCACTGTCCGCCTCAGACGGACGGGAAGACCGGGCAAAGGGAGGAAGCCAGAAGACCTGCCTGTATCTTTAATTTCAAGCTTTCGGGAACAAAAGCGGAAGTTGGAATTTCGGTTTATGACTTACGGATGCCGAATTCATTCAGCATAATCTGTTCGTAACGCGTGAACCGTTATTCGCCATTCGCCAACCCGGTTTTTGAAATTTATTTATTAACCCCTAAAAAACAAAAACCATGGGAACAAATTTTTTCAGAAGTCTCATCGCAGGCTTGAACTTACTGCTTGGCATTTCTGCTGTCACCTTCGCTTCCGATTATGTGCAGCAGGTGATTATTGTCAACGAGGGATATAACGACTTCAGCACGGGTGAGCAGTTGGTGCCCGTGACAGTCGCCAGTTACCATCCTTCCACGAAAGTGTATTCAGTGTTCGACACCATTGAAGGGCAGCGCTTTGCCTCTGATGTGATTGTCGCAGGCGATTATATCTATGTAGCTGCCGACAAGCTGCTGGTGAAGTATGACAAAAACACATTACAGCGCGTTGCCGCTCAGAATGTAGTGGGGATAAGAAACATCGCAGCATGGAATGACAAGCTGATTGTGACGCGGGGAGAATACCTCCAGAAGTTCTCTTCCTACTTCCAGATTTACAACCAGTCAGACCTGAGTTTTTTTTACGAGCTTGACACGTTCACCGGTCCGAAGTATTCCACACAGAATATTGAAGTGATGGGTGATAAGGTTTATTTTCTAATAAATAATGGTTTCGATTTTCCGAATTACAAAGGCTTGATAGGCGTAGCAGATCTGTCTGCCCAATCTTATGAAGAATATGATTTGGGAGCTGACGGCTTAAACCCGGATAACCTGATGCGGGATGGCAATATGCTCTATACGCTTAACAATAAAGATTTCACCGGCAGCTCTGTATCCGTTTTCAATGTGAACACCGGCAGCATCGTCACCACCAATTTGCCCAATGTTTCCACCGGGTGCGGCACATCCACATTTTTTACAAGCAACGTGTGGTACCAGCAATACGGCTCAATGAAACTGCATCAATTCAATCCTGTTAACAGCACGGTGGTTGATTCGTTTGATTTCGGGAAAAGTTTTTATGGTCTGTCGGTTGACACCGTAAATAATCTCCTCTATGCCACCACTACTGATTATGTCAGCACCGGCATGGCGTATATCTATAATGCCGCGCACGCACTGATTGATTCCTTCTCCGTAGGGGTTTCAGCCGGCAACATCGCCTTCGATGTGAGAAAGACAACCGGCATTTCGAATAATGCAAGCAACAGCGTCATGTTCCGGGTTTATCCCAATCCGGCAAATGAAACGCTGAATATCGAAAACCTCGGAGCACTGAAAGCGATTGAGCTGCTTGATGCCAGCGGAAGAAAAATCATTTCAGCAACATCGCCTCATACGCCATTTGACATCCGACACCTTGAGGAAGGATTGTATTTTATTGCCGCCTTGGACAAAAATGGTTTTAGGAAAACAGTGAGTTTTGTGAAGCAATAAAGTCCGGATATTTTCTCGCGGGGTCGTTAGTTGATAAGTTGACTGGCAGCCAACTCCCAACCCGAAACTCGAAATGTAATCGCTCATCCTCAGTGAAAAAACAAAGCGCAGGAATTCTTTTATACAGGTTGAAAAACGATTTGCTTGAAATTTTTCTGGTGCATCCGGGCGGACCGTTTTGGGCTAAAAAAGAAGAAGGTGTTTGGACAATTCCAAAAGGTGAAATCACTGAAAAAGAAAATCCGTTGGATGCCGCGAAACGGGAGTTTAAGGAAGAAACGGGATTTGAGCTATCCGGAAACGAAGATTTTATCGAACTGACGCCCGTAACGCTGAAAAGCGGCAAGGTGATTGTTGCGTGGGCGCTGCAACACGATATTGACTCTTCGCAGGTTATAAGCAATACTTTTGAAACGGAATGGACGCCCAAATCGGGCAGAAAGCAATCGTTCCCCGAAATTGACAAAGCCGGGTGGTTCAATATTTCAGAAGCACGCAGGCTGATGAATAAACAACAACAAGCATGGATTGGGGAGCTGATTTCGAAACTCGGGCTTGAACTCGAAGATGCGGGGCAGATTTCATAGAATGAAGATGGAAACGCTCTACCCTGCTGCCTTCCTGTATCTCCATGTTGCCAGCCCCAAAATCAAAATGGCTCCAATAATCATTGTAAAGAAATGCATTTGGATGTCCCAGAGGTCAGCGCCTTTCAGCATCACCATGCGCATCACCGCAACGAAATAGGCAATCGGGTCGAACCACGTCAGCACCTGCGCCCATTGCGGCATGCTTTCGATGGGTGTGAACAATCCGCTCATCAGAATGAAAATGACGGTAAAGAAATAAGAAAGAAACATCGCCTGCTGCTGCGTGTGGGCAATCGTTGAAAAGAAAAGCCCGATGCCAAGCACCACCAGCATGTAAACGGATGCAAACAGGTAGATGAGCCCGATGCTGCCCGCGATGGGAATGTTGAACACCAGCCTTGCAAGCAGCAATCCCAACCCCAGCTCGAATATCGCGATAATCCAAAAAGGAAGCAGCTTGCCGATGATGAAATGATATTTGCGGATGGGCGTCACATTAAGCTGTTCGATGGTGCCTATTTCTTTTTCACGCACGATATTCATTCCCGCAAGAAACAGTCCGAGCATTGTGACCAACTGCGTAAGGATGCCGGGAACCATGAAGGTTTTGTAATTCATCTCAGGATTGAACCAGAAAGAAACGGCCGTGTTGATGACGGCAGCCGGCTCAAACGCTTTCTTGCTCACCCAATCCATCGCCACCTGCTTGTTGAAATCAGCAATGATGGATTGCGCGTACGCGAAGCTCACTTGTGCCGCGCTTCCGTCAATCGCATTAATCAAAAGCTGCACCCTGGCGGCATTTTGTGTCATCAAATCTTTTTCAAAATGAAGGGGGATGCGAAGAACAAGACCGGTTTTGTCTTTGATAAAATTCTCCTCAGCCAGTTTATCGGAATGAGCATAGCTGATGATGTCAAAATTCCTTAAAGCAGAAAATTTTGAAACCAATGTGCGTGACGTGGAGGTCTGGTCGAAATCCATCACATGCACTTTCAGATGCCTGATTTCATAATCCGCTGCGTAGGAAAGCACCAGCAGTTGAAGAACGGGCATGACAAACAACACCGGTATGTTGGAGCGGTTGCGGAAAATCTGCCGGAACTCTTTTTGCAGTAAAATAGAAATCGTCCTCATAGCCTCAGCTTGAATCTTTTCATGCTCAGCAAAATGAAAAATGAAGCCATGCCTGCCAGAATCAGCGTTTCCTGCCAGATGTGGCGCAACTCAGCCCCCTTCAGCATGATGTCTTTGACGATATGAAGAAACCATTTCGCTGGAACAATATTCGACAGCCACTGCAAGGGCCACGGCATGCTCGACACCGGAAAGATGAACCCGGATAGAAGAATAGTTGGAAGCATCAGCCCCATCAATGACATCATCATCGCTGACTGCTGGTTGACGGCAACCGTGGAGATGAGAATGCCAAGAGAAAGAGCAGTCAGGATAAATAAAATTCCTTCGGCAAGAAGTAACACCAGGCTGCCCTTGACGGGCACCCCGAAAACAAATTTTCCCAGCGACAAGACGATGAGCGTGTTGATGAAGGCAAGCAAAAGATACGGAGCTACTTTCCCGATGATTATTTGCAACGGTCGCAGAGGCGACACCATCAGCACCTCCATAGTGCCCAGTTCCTTCTCACGCGCAATCGAAATGGACGTCATCATCGCAGAAACGAGCATGAGGATGATGACAATTACTCCCGGCACAAACATGAACACGCCCTTCATTTCAGGATTATACATCATCTTAACTTCAGGTGTGATGTGCAGGGGCAGGTTCTTATTACCATTCAGCGACTGCTGGTAAGTCATCACAATTGCTCTTGTGTAATTGACCAGCGTGTTGGCAGTGTTGGGGTCAGTGGCATCGGCAAGAATCTGCATATCGGCTTTTCCCTCTTTGCCGAGGCGTTCGGCAAAGTTTTCCCCGAACACAATCACTTCCTTAATCTTGCCTTTCCGGAAGGAGCGGCAGATATCATCTTCATGATACAGGTTCTCATAAAGCTGGAAATATCCGGAGGAGAGAATTTTTTCCGAAAGCTTGCGTGTGACCTCATCGTGCGAATGGTCGAGGATGCTGATGGGGGCATTTTTTATTTCATTGGTGAGAGCAAAGCCAAACAGGGTGACTTGCGCCACGGGCAGTCCGAACAAAATGAGCAGCGTGCGCCTGTCGCGGACGATGTGGCGAAATTCTTTTTGCAGAAATCCTAAGAAGCGTTTCATGTTAATGCACGGCTTGCGGTCTTGTCAATCGAAGAAAAACTTCATCCATGGTGCGGGTATTGAACTGGCGTTTCAGATGTCCCGGAGTGTCCATCGCTCCGATTTTTCCATCCACCATGATTGAAACACGGCTGCAGTATTCGGCTTCATCCATATAATGGGTGGTGACAAAGACGGTCACTCCGCAGTCAGCCGCCTCATAAATCATTTCCCAAAACTGTCTGCGCGTGATGGGGTCCACTCCGCTGGTCGGCTCATCCAGGAACACAATCCCCGGATTATGAATGATGGCGACTGAAAAAGCAAGCTTCTGCCGCCATCCCAGCGGCAAGGCTTTCAGCAGCGTGTTTTTTACGGAACTTAGCCCGAGCCGGCTCAGGAGTTCGTTCATTTTTGCATTGAGCTCGGCAGTCCGCAGTCCGTAAATCCCTCCGTAAAAGCGGATGTTTTCGGCAACCGTCAAATCTTCATACAGTGAAAACCGCTGGCTCATGTAGCCGATGCGCCTTTTGATTTGCTCAGCCTGCGTGTAAACATCAAATCCGGCAACGGTTGCGCGACCGCTCGTGGGTGTCAGCAGCCCCGTGAGCATTTTGATGGCGGTT
>DATLYB010000465.1:0-2746 GCA_035575215.1 Chitinophagales bacterium | reverse complement strand
TCCAGCCGCAATGGTAGCAGCTCAAATAAGGGGCAAATCCCCGCCTGTTTTGAAACAGGATGACCTGCTCTTTTTTTGCCAGCGTTGATTTGATTTCTTCCAGCAGCGTCATGGAAAAGATGGATTTCATCCTGTGCTTTTTTACTTCTTCGCGCAGGTTCACCATGATGATTTGAGGCAGCGGGACTCCGCCATAACGTTCGCTGAGCTTAACATAGCCATATTTGCCCAGTCTTGCATTCTCATAGCTCTCCATCGAAGGAGTACCGGTTCCGAGCAGCACTTTTGCGCCTGTCTGACTGGCAAAGTATATCGCGGCATCACGAGCCTGGTAGCGGGGTGCCGGGTCAAATTGCTTGAATGAAGGGTCGTGCTCCTCATCCACGACAATCAATCCGAGGTTACCGAAGGGAAGGAACAATGCTGAACGCGCCCCAATCACGGCTTTATATTCTTTGCGCAGCAGTTTGTTCCAAATCTCCACGCGTTCGTTCATGCTGAACTTGGAGTGATACACGCCAATGGCATTTCCAAAAACCTCCCGCAGCCTGCGCACCAGCTGTACGGTCAGCGCTATCTCAGGCAGCAGGTAAAGCGCCTGCTTCCCGCTGGCTATTGCCTCTTTTATCAGCTCCATGTAAAGCTGGGTCTTGCCTGACGAGGTGATGCCCTGCAGCAGCACCACCCTATGATTGTTGAAATGCTTCTTAATGTCGCGCAGCGCCTCTTCCTGTGCCGGGCTCAGGGTATATTCTTTTTCCTCAGCAACAGCGGGGTATCGCCAGAGGCGCTCCACTTCTTTTTTCTGCTCGTGCAGAATTCCTTTCTGAACAAGCTGCTTGATGGCTGCGGGTGAAACCCCCTGTTTCAAGGTCAATTCTGATTTACGGATTTCCGGCTCTCCCGCCTGCAGAAAAGCCAGCAGCGCCTCGTGCTGACGTTTTGCATGCTGCAGTTCTTCAAGCGTTTTTTTCAATACCGTTTCATCGGTATAGTCATGCTCCAATTCAAGGAAGCTGACCATTTTAGGCTTGTACCGCTCACGCAGTTTTTCAAAAGCATACACCACGTTATTTTCAATCAGCGATTTGATGAGCGGCTGCACGGTGCGCTTGCCCACTAATTTCTGCAGCGCTTGTATGCTCAGTTTGTTCTTTACCCGCAGCGCCTGCACCACGATAAATTGGGTGTCGGTAAGTTTTTTTTCATCCCCGTCCCATTCGGGATGCAGCGCAATGTTGGTTTCGCTGTCAAGTTTCAAGCCCTGAGGCATCCCCGCATTCATCACCTCGCCCAACGTGCACATGTAATAGGCAGCAACCCATTGCCAGAACTCGATATTGTGCGGATGCACCACCGGCTCTTCATCCAGCACTTCGAGCAGCAGCTTTGCTTTATGCAGCTCAGGCGGCTGGTTATGCAGCCTGCTCACCAGGGCGGTATAAATTTTCTTCGCTCCGAATTGCACCACCACGCGTTTGCCGATGGCGATGCTTTCCCTGCATTCATGCGGAACCAGGTAGGTGAACGTACCCGGTACGGGAAGCGGCAGAATCACATCAGCGAAGAGAGGAATCATACACTGTTACTTCTCAAGAAGGAGTTCCACAGCAAAGCGGTATCCGTCCAAACCCAGTCCTGAAATCGTTCCCTTGCATTTTGGGGCAAGCAGAGACCGGTGCCTGAATTTTTCACGCGCTTTGGGATTGGTGATGTGAACTTCAATTACCGGTGTGGGAATGGCAGCCACCGCATCAGCCAGCGCCACAGAAGTATGCGTGTAGCCGCCTGCGTTCAAAACGATTCCATCATACGTGAAGCCGGTTTCATGCAGCTTGTTGATAAGTTCGCCTTCGGTGTTGCTTTGAAAATACTCCAGCCTCACCTTCGGAAACTCCGATTGCAGTTTTTTGAAAAATTCTTCAAATGACACATTTCCATAGATGCGCGGTTCTCTTTTTCCTAACAAATTCAAATTCGGTCCGTTGATAATCAAAATTTTCATGTGGCTGGCTAAAGTTAAGTTTACTGACTGCGTTACTGTTTTTTATTTCTGAATTACACCCAAAGATAATTATCCATTGGACTGGCACTCGACAATAAACGGCTTCAAATCGTATTTGCAGCTGGAACGTTCGCTGTCGAAAAACTCCATTGACGCTTACATTCACGATATTAAACTCCTCGCAGATTTTGTTAAAGAAAAAAAAAGCGCCATCCAGCCAGAACAAATCGGGCTGGAGCACCTGCAGGATTTTTTGAGGTGGGTGAATGAAAAAAAAATGAAAGACCGCTCCCAGGCACGGGTGATTTCGGGCATCCGTGCGTTTTACAAATTCCTGCTGATGGAAGATGCGATTCAGGATGACCCTACCCTATTGCTGGAAGGTCCCAAGCTGAGTCGCAAATTGCCGGATGTGCTCAGCCTGGATGAAATCACCCGTATGATTGACGCCATTGACGTCAGCACGCCCGAAGGCGTTCGCAACAAAGCCATGCTCGAAACGCTTTACAGTTGCGGCTTGCGTGTGTCAGAACTGGTCAATCTGAAAATTTCCAACCTGTTTCTCGATTTGGAATTCATCAGAGTGCTGGGCAAGGGCAACAAAGAGCGGCTCGTGCCGGTGGGAAAAGATGCAGTGAAATACATCACCCTGTACAAGCAGGAAGTACGTGTGCTTCTTCCGGTCAAAAAGGGATGTGATGACATTCTCTTTCTCAACCGCAGGGGAGGAAAACTTTCCCG
>DATLYB010000464.1:0-9395 GCA_035575215.1 Chitinophagales bacterium | reverse complement strand
TAAGGTATTTCCGGCTTTCTGACTTTTCCACCATCCATAAACCAAAAGCGGTGGAAAGCATAAGTAGCAGAAGTCCGGCAAACACCGCAGAGCCTTCATGCCAGTAAGGTGCTGCAATCAGCGCAGTTAACAGCAGCTTGCTTACACTACCGGGAAGCGTGTTCGGTTCGGTAAAAATAAAGTTTGCGTAATAGATGATGGCGAAATAAACCAAAAACTTGAAGCTGCGAAACAACTGGAATTGAATGACGATGGAAACCGGAATGAGTTCGGTGAATACCGTTCCAATGCAAAACAACAGCAGCATCGTAAAAAAAGAAATCTTCACGATGCGGTGATAGTCAGGTTGCGGCTTGTATTTCCATGCCGCAATAAAACCGGTGATAAGAGCGACTGACTTCAGAATCTCCGCAATGCTCCAGGCTGTTGGGAAAACATGGTGGGATGAGCGTATTCTCAACAGCTCAATCCAATCTTTATTTGCGTGAATCAGGCTGAATCCCGGAACGGGGTTTTTGATTTTCATAATAATCAGCGGACTGGCAACAAGCGCCACGATGCCGATTCCGATTAAAAAATTCCGCGAGCTTTTTTCCTTTACAACCCGATACAACATGCACGCCAGCAGCATCGCCATCACATAGCTTGCCGACAACGGATGAAAGAGAAAAGCAATGCCTGCCAGCAGAGCCGCGGTGTTGAAATGCCGCGTGAAAAAAGCATAGAATGAAAACAGCAGGAATGGCAGCGCAAAAGTCCGCTCCATCAGAATATTCTCCACTGTCTTTTCCTGCCCCAGCGTGGTGAGAGAGAAAATAAGCAGCATGGTAGAAAAATATGCCACTTCTTTCTTCTCAAATAGTTTCAGCGCAATCAGAAAAAAAGCCACCAATGTGGAATAAAGCGAGATGGAATAAAGAATAAAAAAAGTGACCGGCAGCGATGACTTCAAAAGCACGATTAATGCGCTGCATCCAGGCAGAAAAAGTGAGTAGAAGTATTTTATTTCTGCAATCAGATAATCGTTTCCGTAAAGCGCGGGGTTCACCAGGCTTTTGATGAAAGGAATAGTGATGCAATGGTTATATATGCCATAAGCATATTGGTTGATACCAATGATGGAGGCGGTGGCAAGAATCAGCACTCCCACTGCATCAGCCGGGCGAAAAGCAGGTTTAGACATGGGCAGAATAGGGACTGTAAAATAGCTAAGCGGATAAAAATAAGCTACGAAAAACGCGGAATGCAGTCTATTCCCTGCCAGCCAGCTCAATCCTTACATAGTTGATTTTATCCCCTTTGAAAGCGATATGGAAGCTGGCAATCCGTTCGCGATAGGTAATGACATTGCCGTCATCTGACAAAGGAGTTCCCAGTTTTTTGATAATTGCTGACTTTGAATTTTCCATTCTCATGCCATAAGGTAGGTCGAGCGTGTAGGGCTGGTAAGTTTTACCCTTATAGTCACATGACTGCCCGCCTGAGTACAGTGTCACGCTTTGAATAGCTCCGTCAGGGGTGAAGCGGATATCCACACCCTTATCGGCATATAGCCTGCGTGTTCTGTTCTCAAAAGTGGGGAAGCCGAGCAGATCCGTGAAGCGGGTGAATTCGAGGTTGTATTTATTTTTTCTTATCATCGTAAAAAAATCATTTCCCCCGAAACCGGGCATGGCGTCATTGGTTTCATTTCCCAGCGAGTCAACACCGCCCCCTCCGCCTTCGATGTATGCCAGCGAGAGCAATATCATCCTGCCGGTGTTGAATTCAACAGTCAGCCGGTAGTCGTCATCATTGTTCAGCCTGAAAATCTTTATCAGTTGCAATGTGGATTCAGCCTCTCCAACAGTTTCGTATCCATCGCCCATTTTTTGCTTTGTTTGATAAATGGTATTGTCAAATGAAATATCGAGGGGCAGCCTGCCGGGGAACCGCTTGAACTCGGTGCTGTAAGGATTCTTGTCATTGTAGAAATCAATGCTTTTCACGATTGACTCGCTAATGTTCACCTGTATTCCCTTGCCATAGTTAAGGAATGAAATGTCTTCCTTGGTGTCTTTGTTGCCGATAAAATCATTGAGCCTGGAAACCAGCTCGCTGTTGCGCGGCTGACCGAGACATTGAAGCAGTTCATCGCCCTGAACGGGCGATTCCTGTGAAAAACAAATGACACTGTAAAAAATCAGAGAAAGAAATAAGCAGATGCGTTTCATCTTTGGGTTACGAAGCGGCTTGTGCTTGGGTTGTTGAACGAAAATTCTTTTTAAAAATATGGAATTGAACTGAAAATGAAGACTTCTATTCCTTTTGCACCTCCAATATCCTTTCCTTTCCGTGCAAATCCTTCCTCACTATTGTTCTACGGTAATCTTTTTTGAAGAGAGCCGCAATCTCCCGTGCATGGGTGCTGTTCAACTCAAGAAAAATGTATCCTCCCGCTGACAGATGGTTTTTCCCAAACTCAGCAATCTTCCTGTAAAAAATAAACGGGTCATCGCTGAAGGCAATCAGCGCATGCCGAGGTTCGAAATCTCTCACGCGCGGTATCATCTCCGTAAATTCATCTTTAGTGACATAAGGCGGGTTGCTGACCACCACATCGAATCTTCCCAGCAATTTCCAGGTCTTTTGAGCCAAAAAATCCACCACCCTGAAATTCACGTCACACTTCTGGAGCATCGCATTTTCACTGGCAACCAAAATTGACTCATCCCTTGTATCTATGGCAGTAATCCTTGCATCGGCAAGATGCTTTTTCAGCGCGATGGCGATGCATCCGCTGCCGGTGCCGATGTCGAGTATCGAAAGCGTTTTTCTCCGGGTGAAGGGCATCAAAACTTCAATAACAGAATTCACCAACTCCTCCGTTTCAGGGCGGGGAATCAGCACGTGACGATTTACTTTCAAACGCATCCCGTAAAAGTCAGCGAACCCAAGCACATACTGCACCGGTTCGTCTTTCGCCAGCAAATCCGCTGCCTGCACAAGACAGGCACGAACGTTTTCCTTCAGCGTTTCCGGATAATGAATCTTAATCTGATGCTTTGGGATGAAGAGCGTTTCTTCAATGAGCAACTGAATCACGTTATCCCTTTCACGCCTTTCATAATTGTGTTTCAGTTTATGCTTCGCGAATGTGATAAAATCGCCTAAGGTCATGTGGGATTGGTTGTTAATCAATTCTAAAGCGGAATTTGTTTTTCTCCTTAAATTTTCGTTTCTTTCAGAAATTTACCTCACGAAAATTACTCATCAATCAGAAACTTTACTCCAAAAGCGTCAGGTGCTGCCTGCGGGTGAGTCGTGCTGAAATTTTCAGTAATAAAACGTAAGTAATACCCATTAAAGCAAACCGAAAAGATGAACTTGATGTTAGAAATTATAAACAGCCGGAGTAAGGTTATTTTCCAATTTTAAATTCTGAGCAAAAAGTCCCGCATTGATGAATTTATACAGGGTTCATATCATAACGGGGATTCTTGTTTCCCTTTTTTTCGCGAAAGCAAGGGGACAGTTGAGTGCCGATTTTGGCACCTATGACCTGGCAGGCAACCCAATGAATTCCGGCTGCATCCCCAATATGATTATTCAGTTTCTTGATTTATCCACCAACAACGGAACACCCCTTCCTTACAGAAATACAGCAAATGGGGATGCCTACAATTCCCATCATTGGGATTTTGATTTCCCCCGCCCGCCTGACCCACCGAATACTTCCAATGTCAGAAGCCCGGTGTACGGCTATTTCACACCCGGAACCTACTGCATCACATTGACGGTGACACCTGACGGAATCAATTACGACTCGGTTACCAAATGCATTGTCGTATTCGACCCGCCAGATGTTAACATTGCGGCAAACCCTACCACCGGGTGCAACCCGCTGAATGTGTGCTTCACCGACTTATCCACAGCGCCCAATGCCAGCATCGTTTCATGGCTGTGGGATTTTGGTGATGGCTCCATTTCCACCCAGCAGCATCCCTGTCACACGTTTCAATTGATTCCCCAGCAAAATTGCTTCTCGGTGACGCTGATTGTTACCAGTTCGCAGGGATGCAGGGCGGCAGAAACCTTTAATAACATCGTTTGCATTGACCTTCCGCCTGTTGCTAATTTCACCGCCAGCGATTCAATTATTTGCGGACGACCGTTTACCGTCACTTTCACCAACGTCAGTCAATCATTCAATACGCTTGCCTACTTCTGGGAATTCGGAGATGGCAATACTTCCACCCAGCAACACCCTGCTCACACTTATACCACTGACAGCGTCTTCACGGTGAAGCTGACTGTTACCGACACGGAATGCGGTGACACCGCATCCGTAACAAAGACCATCGTCACCAGTGACATTGACGCCAATTTCGTCACAACCACTCCCTTTGTGTGCGCAGGCTCACCGGCTAATTTTTATGATAATAATTCGGTGGGACAGCTTCCGCTGCAGTATGGGTGGAATTTCGGAGATAATACCACTTCCGTTTCCGCAAATCCGCAGCATGTCTATCAGAATCCGGGTATTTATTCGGTGACGCTCACGGTGACCGATGCCGTTGGCTGCACAAATACCGAAGTGCAAACGAATGCCGTAACCGTACGTCCCCGTCCAGCAGTTGATTTCACCTCCTCTGCAAGCACAAGTTGCCAGGCGCCTTTTGAGGTTTCCTTCAATGAGCAGGCAGACCCAGGCGTATCCTTTTCCTGGAATTTTGGCGACCCCGGAACTGCCAACGATACTTCGTCAGCCGCCAATCCGTCCTATACTTTTCAGAATCCGGGAAATTTCAACGTAACGCTGGAAGTAACCGACCCCAACACCGGCTGTACCAACACAATCACAAAAAACAACTATGTTCAGATTCAGCCCCGAACGGTTGCATTCACAATGGATATTGACCGGGGTTGCGCTCCTTTGACAGTGAACTTCACTAACACAAGCGGAGGTCCGTCAAATGACCCGTTTGTGATTTTTTGGTGGGATTTTGGCGATTCCTTAAATCCTCCGAACAACTCAGCGCTTCCGAATCCATCGCATACCTTCCCTGATACGGGTAAATTCGTTATCACATTTTATGCAGCCACTGCGGGCAACCGGTGTTTCGCAGAAATAACGGATACGGTTTTAGTAGGATTGCCGATTCTTCCTGAGTTTTCCATTGACTCTACGCCTGCCTGCGTCAATGAGGAAATCAATTTCAACAATGAAACGGACATCACCGGTGTTTCAGACAGCAATGCCATTCAATGGGTCTGGAATTTCGGAGGGCTGACAGTGGATGGGCGTGACCCGCCACCCCAGGCATTTGACGAGCCGGAAGATTCCATCGGTGTAACATTAACGGTGATTTACCACGGCTGCAGAGCTGATACCAGCATGAAAATCGAAATCCTCGACCCGAAGGCAGATTTCTTCATCACCCAAAACTGCAGAAATCCGGCTACCATTATCATAACCGACTCTTCTGAAAATGCTCACACGTGGCGCTGGTATTTTGGTGACGGTGATTCTCTGCTGATGCCATTTCCCCGCCCCTATCAGGATACCATTCACTACACGTATGACTCTTCCGGCAATTACCAAATCCGGTTGGAGGTGAGCAACTTGACCACGCAGTGTGAAGATGATTTTACCCAATCTGTGCAGGTTTCGGTAACGAATGCTGACTTTGACGCAAATAACAGAACCATCTGCTTAGGAGATACTGTCTGCTTTCAAAACAGGTCAACAGGAACCTTAACCAGTTATAATTGGAATTTCGGAGATAATCCGGCTGGCACGTCATCCCTTCAGTCGCCCTGCTACATTTATAATCAGCCCGGAATATTTACAGTAAGGCTGGTTGTCAATGACATCAATGGATGCTCTGACACCATGATACGCCAGAATTTTATCACCGTATCAGGGGTGATGGCTGATTTTAATTCTCCCGACAGAAATGGATGCCTCCCCCCCACTGGAAATGATAACACGATTATTTTCAATGACCTTTCGACAGCATCCACCGGCACTAATATCGTCAGGTGGGAATGGAATTTCGGTGACAGTCAAACGGCTGCATTTACCAATCCACCGGCAACTTCCGGAAATACTTCCCATACCTATACCGCAGTTAACAGCTACAATGTATCGCTCAGAGTGGTAAATAACCTGGGGTGCGATGACACGGAAACGAAAACCAACTTCATAGACATCCGCAGACCCGTTGCCTGCATTTCGGTGCCTTATGCCTTGTATTGTGAAGACCAGCCTGCCTTAATCAACCATTGCTCGCAAGGTACTGGCATTGTAAGATTTGAGTGGGATTTCGGAGATGGTCAAACCGGCACGGGAGCTCCTGTCTATCATACCTATTCGGACACCGGTTGTTATGATATCACCTTGCGGGTGACCGATAATGCTTTTTGCACGGATTCAACGCGGCTTGACAGCGCATTATGTGTAAGTAATCCGTACATCAATTTCGGTGCTCCCGACACAACAAGTGTGTGCCCCCCGCACGTTGCCTGTTTCACCAATCTGTCAAGTTTTCAAGGCATTGGCATAAGAAGTGTTCTTTGGGACTTTGGCGACAGAAGTTTTTCAACTCTTCAGAATCCCTGCCACGTCTATAACAGGGCGGGTTTGTTTGCCGTGACCCTTCACGTTACGTTTGACAATTATTGCATTGATTCACTCACCAAAACCAGCTACATCAGCGTGGGTGGCGCAGTGGGGAACATTACTGCCGACCCTGACACTGGCTGTGTGCCGATGGACATGGTGCTGGATGCAAATTCCATAGGCGCCATCAGTCATTTCTGGATAACTCCCTGGAGTGAAACCACTACGGGCAGGCTTGGCGGAGATACCATTCACACCATCATCCAGGAAGCCGGATTTTGGACTCCTGCCGTAGTGCTTACCGATTCGCAGAATCCGCCCTGCAGCTATGTGCTGTATGCTGATTTTGAAGTGGCGGCTGATACCGTTTATTCCCTGTTCGGAACAAGAGCCGACACGGTGTGCCGTGAAGACCCGGTGCAGTTCACGGATTCCTCCACTGCTTTGATTGACACCCATATCGTTGCATGGTTTTGGGATTTTGGAGATGGAACAACTGATACGGTGCAAAACCCCATTCACAGTTTCCGCTCCATGGGCTCGCGCAGGGTGTGCCTCACGGCTTACAATGGCTTCGGATGCTCGTCCACCTCTTGCATGAATGTTTTCGTTCGCGATAAGCCCAATGCTGTCTTCACCGTTTCCGACACGAGCGGATGCGATTCGCTGCTGGTAAATTTCTTTGATGCATCAGCACCGGGAATCAGTGCGCCACTGACCAATTGGTTCTGGGATTTCGATGACCGTAACATTTCCCACAATGTTCCTCCGAATCCTCAAAACCCGGTTCATTTGTATCCTGATACAGGGCAATACTATCCCTATCTTGTCGTAACCGATGCCGATGGGTGTGACGACACGGCAACCGTTCGCATCGGGGTGTACCGCACACCACTTGGCATTCTTTCTCCTGATACGGTGGATATCTGCTATGGCGACACCACGCAATTGTTCAGTGATTCCGGTTATGCGGCTTACCTGTGGTCGCCTGCCGGAAGCCTGAGCAGCGCCACCGTAGCAAATCCATTGGCATTTCCGCTTGATACAACCAACTACAGCGTGTCTATCACGGAGGCGCACGGCTGTAACAAGCTCGATACGATGACGGTGAACGTGATTCCGCTGCCGCCATTGACGGTGACGCCTTATCCTGATACGGCAATTTGCATTGGAGATACGATTCAATTGATTGCCACCGGGGGTTCATCCCATTCGTGGTTTCCTCCCGTAGGCTTAAGCAGTGATGCTGTTCCCAATCCATTAGCCTCTCCGCCTTACACAATTACCTACACGGTCACTAATGTTGGTGCAGGTGGCTGCACAAACAGCAGAAGCGTTACTGTTACCGTCAGCAGTCTCAACGCTGACTTTATCGGTGAGCGAAGCTGCTTTGGCGATGCCACTGACTTTATTGATTTCAGCACTCACACTGACCTGCCCATCACGTCATGGACATGGTATTTTGGCGAAGCAGGCGCCATATCGAATGTTCAAAATCCAACTTACACCTACAGCGAGGCTGATACATTCCTGGCTCAATTGGTTATAGGAGATAATATCGGATGCACCGATACTGCCACTCAATTTATCATCATTGACACGCCTGCAACCGCAGTGGCAGGTTTTGACACCACCATTTGCTTTGGCGACACCGCCAACCTTTTCAGTTCCGGAGGCGATACGATGTACTGGACTCCCGGCAATTACGTTAGCCAGCCGAATTCATTCAATACGGTTGCTTTTCCTCCTGTTACCACTACTTTTGTAGCCCACATCACCAACGGAGTTTGCCCCTATGATTTAGCCGAAGTGGAGGTTACCGTGCTGTCGCCTCCCGATGTGCAGACCATTGACAACACCACCATCCTGCGCGGCACCAACATCCAACTGGTGACCACCGTTGACCGCTACGATTCCATCATCTGGACACCGGCTGACAGCCTGAGTTGCACGTTTTGCCTCTCCCCTTTTGCCACCCCCGATGAATCCATCACTTACCGCATCTCGGTTTTTGATGAATATGGCTGCACGAATTATGATGAAGTAACTATTGACGTGGAAGTGCAATGCAAAGAAGACCAAATATGGGTAGCCAGCGCCTTTACCCCCAACGGTGACGGAATCAATGACAAAGCCTTTGTCAGGCTGATAGGGTTGGAACGGCTCAATTACTTCAAGGTGTTCGACCGTTGGGGCAAACTGATATTTGAAACCACACAGCCCAGCAAGGGATGGGATGGAACAAGTAAAGATGACGGGCAAAAACTTAACACCGGTGTTTACGTATATGTGGCTGAAGCCGTTTGCTGGTATCGTCAGACTATTGTGAAGAGCGGCAACATAACGTTAATAAAATGAGGAGGATGACTATGAGGAGGATGCAAAAATACACGCTGTTACTCGCCTTGTTCTTAATCAGCCTTGCCGCTATAGGGCAGGATATTCACTTTTCGCAATTTAACTCAGCGCCCCTGCTGCTCAACCCGGCTCTTGCAGGTGTGAATGCCGGCAACTACCGCCTTGCCGCCAATTACAAAACGCAATGGACAGGACTCGCTCCCTACAATACCTTCGCGGCATCCTATGACATGAATATGTTCAAACACAGCCGGAAAGCCAACTTCGGAGGATTTGGCATTTTCTTTTTCACTGATAAAGCCGGTGATTCCGAATTGAGAACCACGCAGGTGAACCTGAACCTTTCTTACACGGTAATGCTCAACAAACGCGCCACGCATTCACTCACTTCCGGCATTATGGGAGGGCTGGGGTTCCGCTCGATTAACTATAC
>DATLYB010000463.1:0-2818 GCA_035575215.1 Chitinophagales bacterium | reverse complement strand
TTTATCTCGGGTCTGTCGGAAAAGTGCTTGTCAACAATTTCAGCGCTTTTGTCGGTACTTCCATCATTAACAATCAGGATTTCAAAGTCGCATTCGAACTGCTGAAGCAACAGTAAGTTTGTTTTGACAGCGGATTCAATTATCTCTTCTTCATTAAAGACAGGTGTAACAACGGAAACGGAAAGGGTATTGCTCACTTCAACGAGATTTTCTTTCCGTTCCTCTTAATGGAGTCGCAAACCGCTTCGAGCACTCGCACCACCCGCAATCCACTTTGGGCATCGGATACCGGAGTGCTGCCTTTGCGAATGCAGTCTAAAAAATGCTCGTATTCCAACTTCAGAGGTTCAGGGTATTTGATGTTGGGAATCAAAATGTCTCCATCCTTCGTGGAAAGCTGGAAGCTGCCGAAATCCCCTTTCAGCGATTGATACGTCTTGCCGGTGTTCACCACTTTCAATTTTTCATTGGAGACATCATCAAACAGCAGCATTTTTTTTGTCCCCACCACTTTAATCAGCCGCTGCTTGATAGGGTCCATCCACGAAACAGTAAGCGAAGCGATTACATTTCCGGGAAATTCAAAGTTGACAATGGCGACATCCTCATGATGAGAGTTGACAAATGATTTCCCGATGGCAGAAATGGTGATTGGCAGCCTTCCCAGCAGGAGATTCAAAATTGAAATATCGTGGGATGCAAGGTCATAGACTACGTTCACGTCATTGCGAACCGGACCCAGCCCCGTGCGGAACATATTGATGTAAATCACCTGTCCAATTTTTTTAGACGCGATGAGCCGCCTCATGTATTGCACTACGGAGTTAAATTCAAACACATGCCCCGGCATCAGCACTTTTTTATTTTTCCTGCTCAGCGCAATTAATTCATTTGCTTCCCGCGAAGTTCGTGTCATCGGTTTTTCGCACAGCACGTGTTTTCCAGCACTCAGACTTTTTTTTGCCAACTCATAATGCGTCTTTACGGGCGTGGAAATGATGACTGCTTCCACCGCAGGATTCAGAATGATGTCCTCTAAAGACGAAGTAAACTCTACTCCCGGAAATAACTTCCTGCACTTCTTTACCCGCGATTTATCGCTATCGCACACTTTGACCAGCCTGCTCAAATTGTTTTCCTTCACCAGCCTGATGAAATGAGGTCCCCAGTATCCACAGCCGATGATGCCTATTCCGGTTTCCATTTCCGGTTTTAAAATTATTTCGGTTTAGCCAATTCATTCTTTAATTGAATGATATCGCGATGATGAGGAGCCAGCCGCTCCGCTTGCCTGAGATAATAGCTTGCGCTGTCGGAAATTCCCATCTCTAAAAATATTTTACTCAGGTTAATCAGCGGCTCAGGGCTGGCGGGCAGAAATATCATCGCGTTTCTCATCGAAGTCAGCGCACTTTGAAAATCGCCAAGCTGCATATAGCAAAAGCTCAGGTTCGTGAGCACATCAAAATTTTCAGGGTGCGCCTGGGAGTATTTCCGCAGGTAATAGATTGCTCCGCGGCAATCGCCCGTATTAATTTTTGCAATACCTAATTGGAGCAGCGGCTCGCTGAAGGTGCTGTCCAGCTGTATGACTTTCAGAAAAGCAGGCTCAGCTTCGCGGAATTTGCCCATCATAAGCCTTACGCGTCCGAGGTCATAAAAGGCATTGAAGAACTCCGGATAAAGCGCAACCGCTCTTTCGTAATGAAGTTCAGCTTCCTGCAGCAATCGCTGGCGGATAGCATTGTCATTACTCGCAAAGGATTTCTTCACCAAATGAGTGGCAAGTAAATTATGCGCCTGCGCTGACTCATCAAGATGCCGGATATCATGCCGCATCAGAGTTAGCGCGTCATGCCATTGGGCATTGCGGACGATAGTTATGCCTGAGTAGAGCAGAAGCAGACCAATAAAGGGATATTTAAAATAACCGGGCAGCGATTGCAAAGCTGTACCATTCGGCTTTTGCCAACGGAATCTAGACAACCTTGCAAAGAGGATACCCGCCAGCATGCAAAATCCCAACGAGGGGACGAAAAGAAAGCGGTCGCCCATCATCCCGGGAATGGGCTTGAAAATATTGGATACCGCCAGCAGTCCGATTATGTAAATCAGTAACGAAGCCGCTACAGGAGGGTTTTTGTAAATGCATACAAATGATAATACCAACAGTAAAATCAGGATAACGAATGTTATTAGCGGAACCGGTTTCAGCATATCTGTTTTTTCGATGATTTTATAGCCGTAATAAAAGGAAAGCGGAAAGGGGATGACGACCAGCTTGGTATATTTTGCCATGATGGTCATTCCCGTGCCTGCTTTTTCACGAAGAGGCATCCTCGAATCAATGACGTTCTCCACATAGTCAAATGGGCGGTAAGCAGCTGCTCCTAATGCTGCCGTTGTTTCAGGTTTTTCATAAAACCCGGCAGGCTGTGGGGGCGTCCACTGCAGTATTTCAAAACTGCCATAGTAGATAATCGTGGTCATCAGGCAAATGGTAATAGAGGAAATAACTATCTTGACTTTACGCGGAAAGAAAAAAGTAATGGCTGCTGCAATGCTTCCTGAAGTCGTTTGAACCAGCTCCCACAGATTTTGTTCTGCCTGGATGGCGCGGGTCAACGGTTCGACAATTATGGTGAAAATGCTGATGACTAATGCCAGCCATTTGAACCATCCGAAATAACGCGTGAAGGCAAGTCCCACCCCGCCAATGAAAATCAGCGTGGCAGGAAGCATGTCTTCATAGAAGACAGTAAGACCGAATACATAAAACAGCGCAGCTATTGCAAGGTTCTGTATTCTTCTCTCCTTG
>DATLYB010000462.1:0-7875 GCA_035575215.1 Chitinophagales bacterium | reverse complement strand
AGGCGGCTTGAGGATGCTGCTGTGGTTAAAGTTATGTTTCTGCCTTTACTTCTTTTTTGCAAGATGTTTTTGAAACCAGCTTGCAGCAAGGTCGGCAACCTTTTCCAGTTTGCCCGGCTCCTCAAACAGATGGGTAGCACCGGGGATGATTTGTATTTCTTTTTCTGCCGTCAGTTTTTCAAAAGCCTGCCGGTTAAGTTCAAGCACTCCGGCATCGAGTTCTCCGACAATGAGCAGTGTAGCGGCTTTCACCCCGGCAAGCGCGTCCATCGCCAAATCAGGACGGCCGCCACGTGATACTACCGCCCTGACCGTATCGCCAAGCTGTGCGGCAGCATACAATGCGGAGGCTGCTCCCGTGCTTGCTCCGAAATAACCGATGGGCAGGTCTTTGGTGGCTGAGTTTTTCTCTGCCCACGCGGTGGCGGCAGCAAGACGTTCGGTGAGAAGCTCGATGTCGAACCTGTTTTTATAACTCTGGTCTTCTTTTTCGGTCAGCAAATCGAGCAATAAGGTGGCGAAGCCGGTGGCGTGCAGCCGTTCAGCCACCAGCGTATTCCGCGGGCTGAAACGGCTGCTGCCGCTTCCGTGAGAAAAGATTATCAACCCCGTGGCTTGTGCAGGCTTCTTTATCAGCCCTTTCAGCCGGATGCCATTGACCGGAATGATGACAGCGTTCAATGCTGATGAATGGTTGCTTTCGTTTTCAGGCTTGCTTTTTTCCGCCAGCAACTCTGTGATGTGCCGGGAATTTTTTAATAATACTGCTCGGAATAATCGTTGATAAACCGCGGCTCCACCTGCTCATCAATCAATATCCCGGTATCGGAGATTTTCAGATGACAATACTTGTCACCATGCAGCAGGTCAACGATGTAAAACACATGCCCCTTGCTGTCGGTGTCTTCCTTCGTACAGATAAGACTATAACCCGGATAATGCTCATGGATGCAGGCGCTAATTTTATCGGGGAGTTTCATGGTTATGTGTTCCATTGCTTTGGTGCTTTTATAAAAATAAAGTTATTAAATCCTGATTCAGTAATTGGATGATTTATGTCAGCATCTTGTCAGGTTTTATTGACTTGAAATAATGCAGGCAAACAGCAACCCGGGATTTGCGGCTTGTCAAAAGCTTAGTTGTACATTTCAGTTGCCCTTGCCAGCCCTTTTTCATCCAGTATTCTTATTCCCTTTCTTTCAGTAGTGATAAGTTTTTCGTCCCTGAATTCAGATAGCATCCTGACCACTGTTTCCGAAGCGGTGCCAATCATATTGGCGAGTTCATAGCGTGTGAGGGAAATGCTCACGGGAGCATTATTTTTCTTAAAATAATTACTCAATGACAGAAGGGCATCTGCGAGCCTGCCCCTCACGGGCTTGTGTGCAAAGCCAATCAATCTTTGTTCTGTTTCCAAAAGATTTTCAGAGAGCATTTGTGAAAACCTTCTTGCCGTCTTTATGTCTTTGTCGAGCACGTCCATGAATTCCTTACGCGGAATAAAGAATAATGAAACATCGCCCCAGGCTTCCACCGTATTGCTATATCTTCTCTCCAGCAAAATATCCTCATAGCCCAGAAAATCCCCCTCAGCTCCAATCCGGATGATGTGGCGGGAGCCGTCATCGGTTTCACGGGTGAACTTCACTTTGCCGGATTTAATGTAAAAAACCCCGAGCGGAGTGTTCCCCTGCCGGTAAATGGTTTGCCCGTTTTTGAACTGGTGCAGTTCAAACCATTCTTCCGTTCTAACATCCGGTTCAGGGTTAAAGGAATTCAGCAGCGCCTGGCTGAATTCGCTGGTTCTTTTTATTGTTCCGTTGTTCATGGTTTTGATTTTTTTGAAGAGTTAATGAAATGATGGCAAAAGTCAGTCTTGCGGAAATATGTTGATAGAGCTGAAACACGGATTTTTTTCAATGAAAGGAAGTAAATAAAATGACGAGAGTCTCTGCGAAAAACTCGCAGATGCCATTGCGGCTGTATTCAGAGTTTATGCTTTGGAAGGCTCGTCCACGTAGCCTTTGCTGATGGCGTATTTCACAAGGCTGGCAGTATTTTTCAGCCGCAGTTTTTCCATCAGGTTTCTGCGGTGGGTGTCAACGGTGCGCTGGCTGATGAAAAGCTTTTGGGCAATTTCGCGGGGGCTCAGCTCGCTGGCTATCAGCCTGAGCACTTCCGTTTCACGTTCGGTAAGGGGAATCTCATCTTTCTTTTTACCAGATTCTTTGCGGCTTTTGATGATATGCGCCACCAGTCTGTCTGAAGCTTCTTTGCTCAGGTAGCTTTCTCCCCTGGCTACAGACTGAATGGCGCTGATAAGCTCCGCTCTGCTGACATTTTTCATCACGTAACCAGCGGCTCCGGCATCGAGCATATCCACCACGTGATGGTCGTCATCATACATGGTAAGCGCCAGCACCTTCACGTCCGGGAATTTCGATTTGATTAGGCGGGTGGCTTCTGTGCCATTGCATTCAGGCATATTGACGTCCATCAGCACTACGTCAATTTTTTTCTTTTTTAGCTGCTGCAGCACTTCATTGCCGTTGTTTGCTTCTGCAACCACTGCCATGCCTCCTGCTTCGCTTAACAATGCCTTAATGCCGCTTCTGAAAATCTCATGGTCATCAGCAATTAACACGTTTATCTTACTCATGGAGAAAGCTGTCACTATGCGAAAATTATAACAAAATCAAATTCCCTGCACACGAAATAGCTTTTATCCCATTCATCGTTTTTTCTGTTTTTTCCGGAAATTGCGGACCAATTTCGTTTTCCGTTTGGTGGTCGGTGATTCCAAGACGGATGCCTGCTGTTGAGTTTAGGAAGCTGATAAAAGTCATGTGTTTTGTATTAACGGGCATTTAGTTTCGTTTCAAAAAATTTAGAAAATGAAACTGCAATTGAAATCCAGCAAGAAACTTCGGGATATTCAAAGGGAATTTCACAAAGAATTTCCGTATCTGAAGATTGAATTTTTCAAGAATCCGCACAAGAAAGGGCAGGCTTCGGCAAAGAAAGACCTGCTTGACTCTTCTTTAACCCTTGGCAAGGTCGCCAAAGCACAGGGGGAACTTGACGTTTCAGCGAAGATGAAGGTGTATGAGCTGGAACAACAACTGCGCAGGGACTTCGGATTGAATGTGCAAGTGTTTCGCAAGGCCGGAAATGTCTGGATGGAAACATCCGCCACGGATGGATGGACGCTGGAAGAACAGCAAGCTGAAGCCAGGGAAAGTGAAAAGCAATATATCCACAGTATGCACAATTTTGCTGACGAAAGGCAATAATTTTTCTCTGCGCAATTTCATTTTTGACGGGAAATGCTCGATACGCCAATCCGGCAAAAGTTAGAGAAGCTGGGTGTCATTAAACATTTCAGGGAAGGGGATGTCATCCTTGCAGAAAGTTCATTCATCAGATCCATTCCGATTGTGCTGAAAGGAACGCTTCGCGTGATGCGACCGGATGAAGCGGGCCGGGAGATGCTGCTCTACTACATCAAGCCCGGTGAAAGCTGCGTTATGTCGTTTTTAGGCGGATTAAACCATGATACAAGCAAAGTGAAGGCGGTGGTGGAGGATGATGCTGAGATACTTTTGGTTCCGGTTGAAAAAGCAAACGAGTTGTCAAGAACCGACCCGCGCTGGAACGAATATATTTTCAAACTCTACCAAAAGCGCTTCGAGGAATTGCTGAGCATGGTGAATAGCATCGCCTTTCACAAGCTCGACCAGCGTATTCTCGATTCTCTGAAAAAGAAGGCTGCGCTCACGCAATCGAAAGAAATCTCCATCACCCACCAGCAGCTTGCTGACGAATTGGGCACTTCGCGCGAAGTGGTTTCACGCCTGCTGAAGCAGATGGAGAACGAAAAGCTCGTCACGCTTTCCCGAAATAAAATTTCCCTTATGTGACAATAGTCACTGACCAAGCCCTCATCGCACCGGTAGCTTTGTGGTATTATTTAACCCCAAAACAAGCTGCCATGAAAAAGAATATGGGATTTGCTGACCGCGCCATCCGGCTGAGTGCAGCGGTCGTTTTTACAATATTGTATTTAGCAGGAATAGTCAGCGGCACAGTGGGAATCATACTGCTGGTGTTCGCAGCGATATTTGCCCTTACAAGCTTCATCGGCTTCTGTCCGCTTTATGTACCGTTCAACTTCAGCACAAAGAAAGGATTATTCAAAAAGTTAAAAACATAAAACCATGATTGACGAATTGAAAAAAATGTTGGGAAGGGAATCAGCAGCCGAACCCGATTACAGCGAACTGCTGAGGAAAGGAGCGATGCTAATTGATGTCCGTTCGGAAGCAGAATATGCCGGAGGGCATATCCGCGGCAGCATCAACATTCCGGTTGACAGGCTCAGCGCCAGCTTGCATAAGCTGAAAGACAAGAAATGCCCTGTTATCGCCTGCTGCGCTTCAGGAGTGAGAAGCGCAAAAGCAAGAAGCATCCTGTTGTCGCATGGATATGAAAACGTGTACAACGGGGGCGGCTGGCATTCATTACAGCAAAAAATCACAGGGAGGTAAAAACCATGGAACACTATTATAACGTGGAAGTGCAATGGAGCAGCGACCGCAAGGGTATCCTGTGCTCACCCGAGTTGGTAAGGGATGCAGGCACATGCATAGAGGTGGCAACACCTCCTGAATTTCCAAAGGGAATGCCGGGCATTTGGTCTCCCGAACATCTTTTCACAGCCGCTGTGAGCAGTTGTCTGATGACCACTTTTCTTGGGATTGCTGAAAACTCAAAGCTTGAGTTCATTTCATTTTCCTGCAAGTCAACAGGCAAACTGGAGCAGGTGGATGGTAAGCTGATGATGAGCGAAGTGACGCTGGAGCCTCATATAGTTATCGCTCACGAGAAAGACCGCGAGCGTGCGGAGCGGATTTTGCAGAAAGCCGAGGCAGCCTGCCTGATTAGCCATTCGGTGAAATCAAAAATCGTGATGAAACCCGTGATTGAGGTGGCAGGTACACACACAGTAAACCTGAATTAACTCACCGGCACCTCCACGCTTGCCAGCGTGCCGTTGCCGATGGCGGAGTCAACATGAAAAACGCCATTGATTTGCTTTGCGCGGGTAGCAATGTTTTTAAAGCCTCTGCCGTCATGGGCAAACAGATATTTTGTGTCGAAGCCGATGCCGTTGTCCTCCACGGTGAGGGTAAGCAAATTTCCATGGCGAATCAATTGCACTATGATGCTGCTGGCTTTTGAATACTTCACGGCATTGTTGATGAGTTCCTGCGCGATGCGGTAGAGCGTTTTTTCAAGGGGCTTGCTCAGCCGTTCCTCCATGCCCGAAGAATAAAATTTCATGGAGAACTTGTGCGTCTGGTCTATGCGGTGGCAAAGGTCTTTGAGCGCTGCCGTCAGCCCCAGGTTTTCCAGAATGCGGGGCGACAGGTCGGATATGATGGTGCGGATGTCGTAAATGGCTTCATCCAGCAGGGAGAGGGAATTAAGAAAATACGCCTTGCGCTCCTCACCGATTTTGTCTATTGCCGGTTCCAGTGAGCCCAGGTTGGCTTTGACGCTCGAAAGCGTGACCCCCAGCCCGTCATGCAACTCTCTGGCGAGGCGCTCTCTTTCCTGCTCCTGCCCTTGCAGCATAGCATCCAGCATTTTTCTTTCCAGCGCCCGCTGCTCGGTAATATCCTCGCCTGAGCTTAATATGCCTGCAGGATTGCCTTTTTCATCGCGAAGCGCAATGCCGTTCCAACTGATGATTCGCTGCTGACCGTCTTTGCGAAGAATGGGGTGTTCATATTTCTCCGGGAATTCTGCTCTTTCGGTTACAATACTGTGAAACAGCCCCGTTATTTCTTTTTTTATCGAATCGGGCAAAAAATTGCTCACCCAGTTTTTCCCTAAGATTTCATTTTCAGCATACCCCAAAATCTCGCATCCCTTTTTATTGATGAGCTTTACGTTTCCTTTTTTATCCAGTACAAGAAACACCACACCGGCTATGTCAAGATATTGCTGAAGCGTTTCTTTCTCTTTCTGCAGGGCGGCTTGCATTTGTTTTGCCTGCGTGATGTCACGGGCAATGGTGGATGCGCCAACAATGTTTCCTGCCGCATCTTTCCGGGGTGAAATGGTGATGGACATCTCTTTTAAATTACCGTCTTTTGTAACCCGGGTTGTTTCGTAATTCTCAATCCGTTCGCCTTTCATCACCCGTTCGTAGAGGCTGAGAATCTCACCTTTCAGCCATTTGGGCGCCAGAATGGAAATGGGCATACCGAGGATTTCTTTTTCCCGGTAACCGTAGAGTTTTTCGGCTCCCTTATTCCACGAGAGAATTTTTCCATCCTTAGAAACGCCTGCTATGAAGACGTCAGAACTTCTCACTACATCCGCAAGCAATCGGGCTGTTTCCTGAGCCTGCCTGCGCAGGGTGGTGTCGGTGATGAAGGCAGCCGTGATTTTTTCGCCTTCAAAGTTGAAACTGCTCAGCCCCACTTCAATGGGAAATTCCGTTCCGTCCTTACGCATCCCGAACAAATCCATCCCGATACCCATCGGACGGGTGCGGGGCTTTTTGATATATTTCTGGCGATGGTAACGGTGCTTGGTTTTGAAACGGTCGGGAATCAGTATTTCAACGGGTTTGCCCACCAGTTCCTTTTCTCTGTACCGGAACATCTTTTCGCAGCGCGGATTCAGCATCATGATTCTGCCCCGGCTGTCAACCAGGATAATTCCCTCGGCAGCCGCTTTTATCAACTGACTGAAAAACCTTTCCGTCATATTTGAGGCGTTGCCGGATTTTGCATGGAGGGGTGAAGCGGGCACTTTTGTTTTGCGAAGCTTTGGCATTGAAAAGATTCCTAAAGATATGGAAGTTGCATGTATGCCGGGCGTGCGGACCTCATGGCATTGCCCGGTTCAAATAGCAATTTTTCATTCTTGCCACCTGGTAAATGAGCAACGTGTTTGCCAGCAGGATGCAGACAAATATAAAAACGATGGCTGTGCTCCCCAGGTAGATGCCGCCCATAATGGCAATCATACAGGCTCCGATAGTGACAATATTGTCACCGGGAAAAAATTTATAGCCGGATTATAAAATGCCCCCATGACCGTTATGCCCTGCAGAGTGAAAAAAAGAAACGGGAACCACTTCTGTCGAAATGATTCCCGTTTCCACTACATAGAAGCCGTAGCTTCCACATAGCTCCAAGTACCTTGGCTTTCTCTTCAGGCTTACATCCTTTCAGACATAAACCCGTTGAGTCTGGCTTCGTTTACCGCCCTTCGGATTATCCGTTTTGGCGGATAAGAGCCCAGAGCTTGTGGCTTGAAGGTCTGTTGTGCCAGACGTTGTTCGCCCCGCTTTCGCGGAACTACCCTTGCCACAGCAGGCGAAGCGTCTTCCGGAGTTCCGAAGAATTCCGGCAAGCAGATGAGGCGCTGCCCTTGCGGGCGCAAAGTCAGCTAACGAGGGACCTTTGATTTCACTGACCTTTCGCATATCACCATCCGAAGAACGCTTTCCGTTCCTGCCCATTCACGAAGCCGCGCCTGGAAATTTCAAACTCTCTTTCGATAGTTTAACGTTTCCCGGCTTTGCCTATTCCCTCACTTGGATGATGCAATGATATGCCAGCGGTTTTCCGTGCACCATGACTTTTATCAGGTTGCACCGTGATTTTTATCATCGGGGGCATGCCGGTTATGGCAAGACTACTTCCGGAATGATGCTTTTCTTAGCAAGCGGCCACACTTTCTCCGCAATCTGTCCCGCTGAATGATAATCATAATTGCCTGTAATCTCACCCGCGATTTTATCAGCCACCGCTGCCACTTTGGAGAATTTATTCAGATTCTCCTGCACACCCATCA
>DATLYB010000461.1:0-8172 GCA_035575215.1 Chitinophagales bacterium | reverse complement strand
CTGTGATGAAAATCGTAGCTTCATGCGCGCGCTCATGATTGGTATTGTAATGCACACGACAGTCGCGCAGCTTCTTGTTGTGCAGGCTGGCTTTCCTGGCGCGCTCACGGGCGAGCTTCTGGATGCCGGCTAATTCAGTGCGCTCGCGCTCGCTCTGCAGAATCTTGCTCTGCAGGGCTTGCGCGGTTTCCGGATGCTGGTGCAGATAGTTGTCCAGATGCTTTTTCAGAAAATCGGTGACAAAGGTTTTCATCGAAGGACCTCCGGGCGCGATGTCCTGCGAGCCCAGTTTGGTTTTCGTCTGCGACTCAAACACCGGCTCAATCACCTTCACGCTGATGGCTGCGACAATGGAGCTGCGGATGTCCACCGCATCATATTCTTTCTTGTAGAACTCGCGAATCGTCTTCACCAGCGCTTCGCGGAAAGCTGCCTGATGCGTGCCGCCCTGCGTGGTGTGCTGTCCGTTAACGAAGGAGTAGTATTCCTCACCGTAAGCGTTGATATGCGTGATTGCACATTCGATGTCGTCATCTTTGAGATGGATGATGGGATAAAGCGGCTCTTCGCTGAGATTGGCTTTCAGCAAATCAAGCAAACCGTTTTCGGAATAGAACTTCTGCCCGTTGAAGTTAATGGTAAGACCGGGGTTAAGATAGCAGTAATTCCACAGCATCCGCTCCACATGCTGCATCCGGAACTGGAAGTTGTGGAACATCTTCTCATCAGGAACAAACGTGATTTTCGTCCCGCTGCGCTGCGAGCTTTCCTGCAGGCGATAATCTTTGAGAATATTGCCCCGCTCGAATTCCGCCTGTTTTGTTTTGCCTTCGCGGAATGCCTCCACTTTGAAATAGCTCGACAACGCATTCACGGCTTTCGTTCCAACGCCATTCAGCCCGACTGATTTCTTAAATGCCTTCGTGTCATATTTTGCGCCCGTGTTGATGATGGAAACGCAGTCAATCACTTTACCCAGCGGAATGCCGCGCCCGTAATCGCGCACGGTCACGGTTTTGTCTTTGATGGTGACGTCAATGGTTTTTCCGTTGCCCATGACAAACTCATCAATGGAGTTGTCAATGGTTTCCTTCAGCAGCACATAGATGCCATCGTCCGGTGCAGAGCCATCGCCAAGTTTCCCGATATACATGCCCGGACGCAGGCGGATATGCTCTTTCCAGTCGAGGGATTTGATGTCTTTTTCGGTGTAGGTGGCTTCCATAGATACGTTTTGTTGTTTGGGGTTGAAAAAAAGAAATCACTACCCACAAACCAAACAGATTTTACAATGTTAGTCTTTCAAAAAGTGAAGGTAAATTCATCCAGAAAGCTTTATTCCACAAGGCTTTTGCTCCCGTCTGATTTCAGGGACAGTAAAGTTAGGCGTGAAAAGTGATTCTGCCATGTGATTGTTAACGAGGCTTCCGCGGGTTGTTGGGGGGCGGCAGTGAAGTGCTTTTTAATGCCCGCCTTCGCCAAGCCCCGATAGTGAGGGGCATCCTATAACCCCGCGCTTAAGGGCGGAGTTAAAAGATAAAACCCAATGCTGGCGGGCTTTAGCCAGCATTAGCCGGACAATGGTGATAAATAAACGGTAAGAGCAAAAATGATTCATTGCCGGATGTAAGCTTTCTTCAATAGCGTAGCATTTCCCGTGGAAAATTTCAGAAGATAAATTCCCGGTAACAGCTCCGGCAGTTTCACCGGCTGAGAGTACTGTAACCCTATTGAGGACATCCAGACTCTTTTTCCAACAACGTCAATCAATTCAACCGTCATTTCCGCATGCGGCAACCTTCCTTCCGGTTTAATGAAGACAGCACCTTCAGCGGGATTGGGAAATATTTTCACATCAAAGAAATCACTGTTTCCTTCTTCCACTTCGTCATAAATCGTATCCGATTGGGAGAAGAATGCCAGCCCCCCGCGGTAATTTCCAATCACCATTTCCATTTTGCCGTCATCATTCAGGTCTGCTATCGCAAGAGCCGTCCGCTCGCCTTCATCAATATCAGAAAAGCTGGCCGTTCTCCGTTTAAAAGAACCACTGTAAATGCTGTCTTTGTCAAACAAATATACGCGAACTTTACCTTCTTCACTTCCAGAGGCGAGATACAGTCTTTCTGCAGTGTCAAGTTTGCTGATGACGGGGGTGCTATAGCCGGTTGGGAATCCCGGAATGCGAACGTCCACCTTGCCAAAATTGGCATTGGTGGGCGTATCGCTGAACTTGCAGGTGTCTTTGGTGCCGATGTTTTCATAATAATTGACGTTGCCGCTCTTCTCTCCCACCAGCAAGTCAGGCAGCGAGTCGCCATTTATATCATAAATAAACGGTGCGCTGAACTGCCCCACATCAATATCAAACATTTGAACCATCGCTAAAGTGAATGAAGCAGGATTTCCCGCACCGCCATCGTTCCGGTAATAATGCAGAAATCCATCCGCCTCGCCCACAATCATGTCCTCATCGCCATCATCATCCATGTCGCCAAAGGCGGGAAAGACCGCTTTGCGCGTGATGGAAGAAACCGAGGCGTAATCCGTTTCCGCCAGCCTGAAGGACGGGGCGGCTGAGGTGCCCGTGTTTTCAAGCAGCGCCAGCGAGGAACGGTACGTGACACCATTGGTATAGTAGCCGTAATTTCCGGCAACTACATCCAGCAAGCCATCGGCATTATAATCAAAGAAAGCAGGATAGGCACCCTCGCCAAAATCAAGCGTCTGGTCAATAAGAAATGTGTCGGTAATGAAATGAAACACTGCGCTGTCGTCAGCGCCTTCATTTTTGTAGAGCCAGATGCACTTGTAATTTTCGGAAGTGCGCACCGCATTGGGAGCGGCAAGCAAATCCCTGCTCCCATCGTTGTCAACATCCACATAATAGGAGCCGGGAAAAATCGGATTGTTATACGGCTTATCGTATGACGGAAATGTGAGGTCTTGGCTGACGATGTGAGCCGCATTTTCAGTGCCGCCATTGAGAAGCCTGTAGAAATTATTGCAGAACAGTTGCCCGACCAGCAATTCCTTGTCGCCATCGCCATCTTCATCATAAGCCAGCAGCGTGTGCGCCCCGTCATTGCGGACACTGCCCGTTTTGAAAGCACCGCAGGAATCCAGCACCATGAAGCAGCTGCCCTGCGGCTCGTAAAAATCACCCCAGCATTGAGGGTATTCGCTGAAGATAACGGTGTCACCGCAGGTACCGGTCAGTTCCTGCGACTGGTTTTCATAATACCGCACCACCGTTCCCAGCAGCTCGAATGTGAGCACGTCAAGGTCGCCATCGTTATTTATGTCAGCTATGGCAGGAATATCCACCGCTGAGATGAATACATTGATGATGCTGCCTGTGAAAGAGGGGTAGCCGAAAAATGTCACCGAGTCGAATTCAATTTTATTTTCAGCCGTATAGCGCCCTTTGTAATAATCGGCTGCGCCAATGTTGTAAGTGAACACATCAGGCACGCCATCACAATCGAAATCGTCCATCAGGAGCCATTGGCTGAATTTGGTGAAAGCATATTCGAACTGCGGGGCATGAGTGTAATCAACCGTACCCGTTGTTCCGCCATTCAGAAATGTAACTACCTTGTTGCCGTTGCGGTCAAAAACAACCAAATCCTTGATGCCATCATTGTTAATGTCGGCACCTGAAAACTGCGGATTATTGAAGCCGCCCGTCCAGGGAAATTTCAGGGTGGCATTGCCTTTTGTAACCGAGATGTCAGTTTTTTTGTTGAAGACAAACTGGCAAAAGGAGAGAGCAGGCGTGAGGAGCAGAGTCACGGCAACGATGATAAGATGAATAGTTTTTTTGGGAAACACAGTCATGACAGAGTTTGAAGTTTAAAATTTTGAAGTTTGAAGTTAGTTGTTAAGTTGCCTGAAAGTGCAAAATCAAACAAAATTCTGCAATCAGTTATTTTTGCCCCGTTTCGTTTATGCGTGAAATAAGAAAACTTCTCGTTGCCAATCGCGGGGAGATTGCATTGCGCATCATGCGCTCGGTGAAAGAGATGGGAATTAAAACCGCAGCGGTTTTTTCCGATGCTGACCGTTCCAGCCCTTTTGTAAGATATGCTGATGAAGCCGTTCACATTGGGGCATCGCCTTCTTCACAATCATATCTATCGGCTGAAAAAATCATTGCCGCAGCGAAAAAAGTCAAAGCCGATGCAATTCATCCCGGCTATGGATTCCTCTCGGAAAATGATTCGTTCGCTGAAAAGGTAGCCCAAGCAGGAATTGTCTTTATCGGTCCATCAGCGAAGTCAATCAGGATGATGGGAAACAAGCTTGCGGCTAAGGAGGTTGCCGCAAAACTCAATGTACCGCTTGTACCTGGAACTAGCCGGGCGGTTACCGACACCGCCCAGGCCATGAAAGAAGCGGAGCGAATCGGCTATCCGGTATTGCTGAAGGCAGCTGCCGGTGGAGGCGGGAAGGGCATGCGCGTAGTGTATGACAAATCGGAACTTCCCCCGCAGATGGAGCGCGCTCAAAGCGAAGCGCTTTCCGCTTTCGGAGATAATTCTGTTTTTATAGAGAAATATATTCCATCGCCCCGGCATATTGAAATACAAATCCTTGCGGATTCGCATGGCAATGTTGTTCATCTTTTCGAACGGGAATGTTCCATCCAGCGCAGGCATCAGAAACTGATTGAAGAAGCGCCTTCACCGGTGATGACCGCAGCCCTGCGGAAAAAAATGGGCGATTGCGCCACTGCAATAGCGAAAGCCTGCGGATACACGAATGCAGGCACTGTGGAATTCCTGACTGATGAAAAATTGAATTTTTATTTTCTGGAAGTAAACACACGACTGCAAGTGGAGCATCCCGTTACGGAGATGGTGACAGGAATTGATTTGGTGAAAGAACAAATCAGAGTCGCGCAGGGGGAGAAGCTTGGCTTCATACAGGAAGATTTGCAAATTAGAGGGCACGCCATTGAACTGCGTGTGAATGCAGAAGACCCTTTCAATGATTTTCTGCCAAATGCCGGAATTTTGAAAACTTACCGGAAGCCTTCGGGTGCAGGGGTGCGCGTGGACGATGTTTACGAAGAAGGCATGGAAATCCCGATATTCTATGACCCGATGATTGCCAAACTTATCACCTGCGGCAGACACCGGGATGAAGCCATAGTGCGCATGGCGCGGGCTATTGATGAATTCCGCATTTCCGGCATGAGAACCACCTTGCCTTTCGGCAGGTTCATCATGCATCATCCGGAATTCAGAAAAGGGAATCTGAGCACGCGCTTTATAGAAGAACACTTTTCGCCCGAAAAACTTGCACACAGCGATAACAGCGAGGCTGAAATCGCTTCAATAATTGGAGCTCTGCTGATGGAGCAACAACAAACAGTTGTTAACCGTAAAGCAGAAACCGGTATATCCCGGTGGAAACAAAATCGTTTGAACCTTGAGCTTTAAAGACCATTTCTCTTCGCAGGCGGCTGATTACGTAAAATTCAGACCGCGTTATCCCGGTGAGCTTTATGAGTTTATTTTTTCCCATGTGAAAAACAAGCATATTGCCTGGGATGCAGCCACCGGCAACGGGCAGGTGGCGATTGCGCTGGCTGAAGTGTTTGACAAAGTGATTGCCACGGATGCCAGTGTGAACCAAATCAACCACGCCAAGCCGCATCCAAAAGTGATTTACAAGGTGAGCACTGTGGAAAACTCAGGCATCCCCGATGGAGTGGCTGACCTCATCACCGTGGGACAGGCGCTGCAATGGTTTAACTATGAGAAGTTTTTCAGCGAAGTGAACCGCGTTGCAAAGCGGGGTTGTTTTTTTGCAGCATGGGGATACACTCTGCACCACATCAATACCCAGGTAGATGCTGTAATCCATCATTATTATAAGAACATTGTAGGCCCTTATTGGACCCCGGAACGGAAGGAGGTTGACAACCGCTACCAAACCATTCCGTTCCCGTTTCCTTTAATTGATACGCCCGCCTTCACTATGAGAACTAAGTTGAATATGGATGAATTGCTTGGCTACCTGAATACGTGGTCGAGCACTCAGCTTTACATTAAAGATAAAGGACACAATCCGCTGGAATTAATCGAAACTGACCTGTTAAAAGCCTGGGGACATCCTCACGAAGAGAAAGAAGCCGTGTGGCCCCTGTTCATGAAAGCCGGCTATGTTCATAATGCCGGGAAATAAGCTGATACCGCATCAGGATGACAGCGCTTATTGTTGTGCAGACGGTCAAATGGTAATTTTACCTGCATGCAGGCGCAAAGCAGCGAGGTTCGTTTTTTTCTCCAATCCCTTTTACCTTCTTCGTCTGCGGAATCATTAAAACAGCTTGAGCGGAAAACGACAAATCTGGCTAATGATTTTTCTGAAAGGGATTTTTACCTCACGTTCAGCAGCCTGCCCCGGCTGTTCGGAAAGGAAAAAATAAACGTCACCGAAGAACTGCAGAAGAAAGCCGGAAGATTAAGAAGTGGGTTTAATCCCGCAGGCTTCACTGCCGTGCAGACTGCAAGAGTGATGCTGGCACTGATGATTCCATTTGATGACCAAAACCGTTATCTGAAAATCCTGAACCACCTCTTCTCAACCGGTGAAGTCGGTGAGCTTGTCGCTCTTTATTCAGCACTGCCGCTGCTGCCCCGTCCTGAACTTTTTCGGCAGCGCGCTTCCGAAGGCATACGCAGCAATATCACCGTGGTGTTTGACGCCATCGCTCTGAATAATCCATATCCTGCCGATTATCTGGACGAAGATGCTTTCAACCAAATGGTTTTAAAAGCCGTGTTTATTGAACGTCCGCTCGATAAAATTTACGGATTGGATGAACGGGCGAACAGGAAGCTTGCCCGCATGCTGTCAGACTACGCGCATGAACGCTGGGCTGCATCAAGATATGTAACCCCGGAACTGTGGCGGCCGGTGGGTCCTTTCATTGACGCAATCCTGCTGAAGGATATCGAACGATTATTGGAGCAGGGAAGCGAATTGGAGAAGCAAGCTGCCGCTTTAGCAGTCCAGAGTTGCAGCTTTGCAACAGCAAAAGAAAGGCTCCCGGCACAATTGAAGGCGCGCGTTGAAAATAAGGAGTTCGATTGGAAATCAGTCTCGGAAAAATGGCATACGGAAAAAAATTCGATGATGGCATGATATCCGGTCGGTCTGTTATCGAATAGAAAAAATTCAAAAAATGAGTGAAAATAAATTGCAATTCATAGATCCGCACATCCACATGGTGTCGCGTACAACGGATGATTACCAGGCGATGGCTGCCGCAGGCATTGTTGCCGTGATTGAGCCTTCCTTCTGGCAGGGACAACCCCGTACGGAAGCAGGAACTTTCAAGGATTATTTCAGCAGCCTTATCGGCTGGGAACGCTTTCGGGCAAGCCAGTTTGGAATCAAGCATTACTGCACTATCGGGCTGAACTCTAAAGAAGCCAACAACGAAGCCCTTGCCGAACAGGTAATTGAAATGCTTCCGCTTTTTCTGTCAAAAGAAGGCGTGGTGGCTGTAGGTGAAATCGGCTATGACGACCAAACCAAGGCTGAGGATAAATATTTCCGCATCCAACTTGAACTGGCAAAAGAATTAGGAATGCTTGTCCAGATTCATACACCCCACCGCGACAAGAAGAGAGGCACCTTGCGCAGCATGGATGTATGCGAAGAACACGGGCTGGAACCTTCAAAAGTCATAATCGACCATAATAATGAAGAAACCGTTCAGGATGTGTTGGACCGGGGATATTGGGCAGCCTTCACCATATATCCGAAAACGAAAATGGGTAACGAGCGCATGGTGGAGGTGGTAAAAAAATATGGGCATGCACGCATTATCGTGGACAGTTCGGCTGACTGGGGTGTGAGCGACCCGCTTGCCGTTCCCAAAACCGCCAATCTCATGCTGCAGCGCGGCATTCCGGTGGAATCCGTAAAGATGACCTGTTATCAAAATGCTCTTACTGCCTACGGACAAAGCGGACAGATGAAAGAATCAGACTGGCTGCAACGCAGTGACATTGACCAGACACAATTATTTTCGGGGAACTCCGTGTTGCGCGGACAAACACCTCTTGCGGAAAGCAAACAAACAGATATCATCCGCTAATGTGAAATTGAATGGAAGAATGCCTGAATGACAAATAGCCTCTGAGATATTCA
>DATLYB010000460.1:0-23370 GCA_035575215.1 Chitinophagales bacterium | reverse complement strand
AAAAAGAAAAAATCAAAATCTCAGCCGGCTATGCCGGCAAAGCCGGCAGTTCATGCTCTTGTTTCCGATAAGAATGTTTTTGCGCTCTCCGCCCTCCTCATTTTTCTTTTCGCTTTTCTGCTTTATTCCAACACCCTTCGTCATGAATTTGTGATGGATGATGGCGCAGTTATCCGTGATAATGTCACCGTTCAAAAAGGCTTGACGGGAATCACAGAATTATTCAGGCAGTCATCCGTTTACGGCAGCACCAAGCAGAATTACGGCAGCTATCGCCCGCTTACTTTGTCGCTGTTTGCCGTTGAAATAGAGCTTTTCGGAAACAATCCTTCCGCCTTCCATATTGTTCATGTGCTTCTTTATGCTTCGCTGTGTGTGGTCATATTTTATCTGTTGTCGAAATTATTGAACCACTACCACCCCTGGCTGCCCTTTGTGTCAGCGCTTCTTTTTACTGCACACCCCGTTCACACCGATGTCGCAGCGAATATCAAAAGCGCTGATGAAATCCTGAGCCTTTTATTTTGTTCGCTCACTCTGATGGGAGCTGCCGGCTATGCGGAAACATCAAAAATTAAATATGCCGCTGGACTTTGGCTGATTTATCTTGCCGCCCTCTTCTCCAAAGAAAATGCAGCCACCTTTCTTGTGCTTGTTCCCCTCGCCCTGTTTTTTTTCACTCGCGCTACGCGGAAAAAAATTGCAACCGTTGCTGTGATACAGTTTTCCTGCTTCGCTATTTATCTTTTTGCGCGGAAAGCTGTTTTAGACCCGGTTACTCCACCCGGTCCAATAGTGGACAACACGCTCATCGGAGCCGGCTCGTTAGCTGAACGTTACGCCACCATTTCGATTTTCTTTTTAAAATACCTGAAGCTGCTTTTCCTGCCGCATCCGCTCACATGGGATTACGGCTACAATCAAATTCCGCTGACATCATTCAACAACCCGCTTGCCATCGTCTCTCTCCTCATTCATCTCGGAATGGGGATTTACGCGTTGTATATTTTTATCCGAATGATTTGCAGCAGAAAAAAAGACAGCTTACTGCAAACATCTCATCTGATGGCTTTCTGCATCCTGTTTTACTTCATCGCGTTTTCAGCAAGCTCCAATATATTTTTCCTGATTGCTTCCACGGTTGCAGAACGTTTTCTTTTCACACCTTCGCTCGCTTTCTGCATCGCGCTTGCAGGGCTCATTCTGAAGGTGTCGGGAAACGAAATGAATTTTAAAACGCCCTTTTTTTATGTAAAAATGCTGCCGCTGCTGGTCATCCTCGTTTTATATTCCTTAAAAACATATTCGCGCAATAAAGACTGGAAAGACGAGCTGACGCTGTTCAGGACGGGGGCAGAAACATCACCCCACAGCTACCGCGCCAATCAAAACTATGGGTGGGTCAGTCTTATTGCCGGAGAGAAAGAAAGCGACCCGCAAAAAAAGAAACAGTATTTCGAAACAGCCGTAACCCATTACAGGAAGGCGATTGCGATTTACAACCAGCGGGCGTCTGATTGGTTCAACTACGGTGTCGCCTGCGGCTACCTGGGCAAAACAGACGAAGCGGTGAAAGCCTATGAACGCGCCATAGCCCTCGACCCCCGCGATTACAAAGCCGCTTACAACCTTGCCGCCATCAATTACAACAAAAAAGATTTTGCGAATTCATTGAAATATTTCCTGCTCTCTTACCGCGCTGATTCAACAAGACCGGCAGACATCGCATTCAAAGTCGGATTGAGCTATCACCAGCTGAATGATTTACCGAATGCCGTGAAGTTTTATGAAAATTTTTTCCGGAGAAATCCCCGGAATACAGACGTGATAAACAACCTTTCAATTGCGTATGCCGGATTGAACGATACAGCCAAAGCGAACCGCTACATGAAGCTGCTGGAGAAAACACGATGATGAGGCTTTGTCACTTCCTCATCACTCTCAGCGTTGTTGTAATGGAATCCGAAAACAGCCCTACGAGGTAAATTCCGCTCTCTAAACTTTTGCCTAACACGATTTCCCCCTCGGCATCGGCAATCCTGAGAGCTTCCACCAGCCTTCCGTTGTAATCAAACACCTTCAACACAGCCTGTTCGTTAAACGGCAGCCGGTAACGAACCACCGTTTCATTTTCAAATACGGACGGCAATGCCTTTAGCATCATTTTATTCCCATCCGCTTCAGGGATGCTGACAAATGACGTGCAGGTGAGCGCCACATTCAACGTTTCGACCAAAGCTGTCTGCAACTGAACGCCCGTGACAATTTTCGTGAGGCAGTTAGAACTGATAAAACGAACGTCATACGTGCCTGCATCGGAGGCGCCCGTTCTGTAATCGCCTGACAGGTTGCTCTTTTTGAAAACTCCGGTGGTCATGATTTCAACGGAAACATCATTGAGCGGAGCGCCAGTGGAATCATCCCTGACATTGCCAACCAAATAGCAAGCCCGCTTGAAATCGGGTGTAAGCACATACAGCCCCGTTTGAATATCGCTGGCCACAATGGTGCCGGAAGGGAAAAAAGGATACACGCCCCAGCATCCGATGAAGCCATCGCCATTGGGAAAAGGAGAAGTGTCATAGTAACCTACTTCAACAAGATTGTCGGGATAAGCAGCATCCACGATGTTCATCCCATACTTGTAATAAGAGGTAATCAAATAGTTATTAAGAAAATACGTGTTGTGCGGAATCAGCAGCGAGCCGGGAGCGGCCTGGTAGCGGTCGAGTTCGGTGATATTGCCCAAATCACTCACATCATAGGATGTTATAAAAGCGCCCGGACGCTCATCGGTGGTAAAAAGGTAGTTTCCGTCATCGCTCAGCCAGCAGTTATGCGTGAAGCGGTTGGGCGTTTCCTGTATGGCAAGCACAGCGGGGTTCGCCTTGTCTGAAACGTCAATCACCGCGAAATTTCCCGCACTGATTTGGGAAGCCCACAGCGTGTCACCGCGCACATAGCCGTCATGAACATAATTGACGTTATATTTTCCGATGATGACAGGGCTTTCGGGGTTGGGGTTCAAATCGCAGATAAGTACGCCACGCTGGTCGTAGGGAATGTTTTTGTTCAGGTCGTTGTAGCCAAACAAGTAAAGAATTCCTTTCTCATCAATAAACAAGGTGTGCGCAGTTTTAAATGATGTGTCAGCCGTCCAATAGAAATAGATGACCGAATCAGGAAGAAACTCAAGGCTGGCAATCAGCAGACCGTCACCGCTTTCGTTGGTGGCATAAGCGTGATGGTTCCATGTTTTTATTTCCCGCCAGATGCTGTGAGGTCCGGGAATGTGAAACAACTCGCTGATGCTGTCCGGGTTAGTGACGTCAACGATTGACATGCCGTCAAACAAGCCTACGAGAGCATATTCCCTGCCTGCAGAATCCGCATACCCCCACACATTGCTCAGCAAATTCTGGTAAGTGAGCACGCTGCGGAGCCTGACGTTTTTTTGTGCAAAGGCGCTGAAAGAAAGGAGAATAAAAAAAGAAATGAGAACTTTTTTCATGTAATTACAGCCGGGATTATCTAATTTATTTTGACAAGCTTGACGACCTTTTGAGTATTACCCGCTATAATGCTCAATAAATAGACTCCCGCCTTTTCTTTTTTTCCCCATTCAATTTTATTCCCGGCATTTAATTTCATTCTTACCATTTCCACTCCGGCTAAATTGAAAATAGAAAGCTCCAGATTGACGCTGCATTCAATCAATAGATTTCCACTGAACGGATTCGGATAGCAGCGGACTGTCACATCCGCGCCATCTATTGAAGTGCTGAATTCAACGGTTGCTGTATCTGACGTCTTACAGCCGGAAGCATCCGTCACGGTTACGGAATAATTCCCGGGACGAAGATTATGTAAAACAGCTTCCGTGCTTCCGTCATCCCACTCGAACGCAAACGGAGCAGTTCCGCTCACGGTGATTGCAATGCTGCCGTCAGCAGCAAGGGCAGCGGAGGCATCCGTGACGGCTGCAAAGATTACAGGGGGCTCGTGAATAACAATGAGTGATTGCCGGGTGACGGATGCCGTACCTGCTCCATTTGTAGCAGAGAGCGTGATGGTGTAGTCACCGGGATTTTGATAAACCACCGAAGGATGCATGTCGGTGGACGATGGCGGTGTACCTCCGGGGAATTCCCAAAACCAGGTTTGCGGCTGGTTGGTGGTAAGGTTAGTAAGCGTAAAGACATCGCCCGGGCAGCCTTCCGTTTTATCAGCCGTAAAATCCACCACAGGCGGCAAAATAAAATGGGAATCAATGATTGAAAACACGTCAACGCCCGCTTCCACAAGATGACCGCTGGCAGCGTTATCGCCCGTCTCGAAGATAAGCCTCATGGCGGATGACAGACTCACAAAATCTTTCACGCGGAATTCCCTGAGACGCCAGGAATTGCTGCCGGGAGCCGGTTTCACTATTTCCAGCGCCACTTCTGCGTTTCCGTTGAAAATTTTCACCACAAGCGAATCATCCGGATTGCCATTGCCGCCCTCATTGAAAAACCACCGCTCGTAGCGGATGAAGGGGTCGTGAAAAGCAGTTAAATCGAACACAGGTGAAGTAAGCGTCACAATGCCGTCATCCACGTCATCGTTGCCGGCCTGCCCACCGCCATTGCCGGTGACAAAACAATCACTGCCAAAATCGTCTGCCGCATCAGCATCAGGATTGGATGTTTCGCCTCCAAACAGGGTACCGACAGGATTTTCTCTTTCCCAGAAACCTGAAACGGCAGTGGCAGTTTGCGTCCATCCGAAATCGAAAATAAAATCATCATAATAACCTTTTTGAAGGCCGAATGCCGTTGTGGTATTGGCAAAGACGGTGAGGCGCTGTTGTCTGGTGAGATAGCCCCATTTTCCTGCAAATGCATCATACATTCCGGTTTCAAAATCGTTAATTGAAAAGTTCCCGTTTGAATCGGTCACAGCGGAATAACTGTTGATTGAATTTTTGAATAGCAACTGCGCGTTTGAAACTGCCTGTCCGTTCGCCACGTCTGCCACTGTTCCTGTGAGCGTGATGCTGATGGCGGGGAAAAGCTGCACGTTCAATGTGGTGGTCACTCCTTTTTCCAGCACAACATTATTTTCAACATGGGTCTTATATCCGGATACCATAAACTGCACGGAATAGCTCCCGCTGTCAGCGATACCGGTCTTGTATTCGCCCTGAAGATTGGTGTAATCGGTTGGGTTGGCAGGAAGAATCATTACGGCAACATGGTTAACTGGCTGACCGCTGCTGATGTCAGTTACAATTCCCTGGAGGTAACAGGCTTTTTCATACACGGGTGCAAGAACAAACAACCCTTCTGCAATGTCGGAAGCGAGAATATTCCCTGAAGGCAAATATGGATATACGCTCCAGCATCCCTCGTAACCTCCCCCGGAAAGGGGCGATGTGTCGTAGTTTCCCACCGCAATGAGATTTTGTGGGTCCGAGGCGTCAATGATAACTACACCGTCTTTGTAATACGAAGCGACAGCAAAATCACCCAGGTAATGCACATTATGCGGCAGCGAGTTGAAGCCGGGATTAAATTGAAATAAATCCAACAGGGTGATGTTGTTCAAGTTGGAAACATCATAAGAAGCAATGTGCGCATTATTCACTTCATCAGTAGTAAGAAGCGTACCTCCGCTGTCAGAAAGCCAGAGATTGTGCGTGGTATTGCCGGGAGTGCTGTTGGTGGTGATGACAACCGGATTGCTTTTGTCTGTAATATCCACTACTGAGAAAATGCCGTTATTTATTTCAGCCGTCCACATGGTGTCGTTTCGTACATAAACATCATGCACGTAATGCACATCGTACCTTCCAATCAACGGAGGATTGACCGCATCAGCGTTCACATCAAACATAAGCACGCCACGCCCTGCGGCTGAATTTCCGCCAGCCACGTAGGCGATGCCGTTTTCATCAGTGAAAACGGTGTGGGCTTTCGTCAGGCCGATGCCGCCATCGGTGGCAAAGATTCGTATGCTGTCGGGGAGAAAATTCAAATCAATGATGGTGAGTCCTCCGCCCGTTTCATTCGTTATGTAAGCATAGCCGTTCCACGTTGCAATATCATGCCAGTAGCTGGCGGCTGTCGTAACGAAAAACAATTCTGTCGGATTGGATGGAACCGTCACATCAACGATTGACACCCCCGACTGAACGCCCACAAGCGCGTACTCTTTTCCATTCGCGGCATAGCCCCACACATCACTCAACTCTTGAGTATAGTTTTTTTGTCCGAGGAAGAAGAGATTGGTTTGAGCGGAAAAAAACTGCGATTGCAGAAGTAAAAAAAAGAGTGCGGAATGGCGCATATTATTTTTATTGCCGGGGGTTACCAGACGGGCACCGGAAATAACAGCCTGCAACAAAATGATGCCTGACCATATAACTTAATTATTCGACTTTCTTCACCGAATACTCTTCGTATTTGAGCAAATGTACATACTTATTCTCGATGAAATCTGTTCGGGGCGCAGGAAACAGCGTATCCATGGATGCGCTGGCTTCATTGGGCGCTGGATAGTAACCGAAATGGAAATAAGTGTGAATTCCCCGCGCTTTTTCTACACAAAGCATGGAATCAAATCCCATCCCGTATTTCAGCATCAGCTCTCCGAAAAAAAGCATCAGGTCAAATCCCTTCATCACGTATTCTGACGGCTCGTTTTGAAATTTCTCCAAGTAATTTTTGTAGAGAGGATTCCGGGTATTGTAAAAACCCGTGTCAATATAGTAGGATGACGTGAAGTGCACGCGCATTTTTTGAGCATAGTCAAGCCGCAAGCCTTCCTGGTCACCCCAGACGGGCAAGCCAAACACGGTGATATCATGCTCAGCGGCATCGTCCAGTTCCCGCGGAGGCTCGATAAGCGGATACAGGCTTCTGCCGATGCTGTGGATGTAAGCCTTGTCAACCGAAGGGACGAGCACGATGTTCCGCCTGGTTTCATCAAAATATGCCGCGAGGTCTTCGTCAATCACATCAGGCGATTCATTGCTGTCATCGCGCACGTAATTCACTATCCGGAACTGCGGCTCATACAAGCCTGTTTCTGACTGATATTTCCGCAGATAATCCAGAAATACCGAACCGTAGTTGGTTCTTACCGAGTCGGGCTGAGTGAAAAGAAGCAGGTTGTCTTTTGAATGATGCTGCAGCACGTAGTCGAAAATTTTTTTGCAATGCACCTCGATGCCGGGATTTACCATTACATAGAATGGATTATCCCTGGTGATTTTCATCGCAGGGGAAAGGGGCGACACCAGCAGGATGCTGTCCCGCTTCGCAAATTCCGACATGATGCGCAGGTTAGCATTGTAAATCGGTCCCAGCAGCAAATCCATCCGTCTGAACTCTGGCAGTTGCGCGATTCGCTTGATACGCTCCTTGTCATTGGCATCATCATACACGTGAATGCGGGCGTGCAGTCCTTTTTTCCCCAGACTGTCAAGCGCCATGCTTACGCCATTGTAAAACTCAATAGCGAGCTCGCTTTGCTGGTAATAGCTCACCTCAACGGTGTCTGGAATTTCCCTCACTGAATCAAGGTAGAACGGCAGAATCAGCGCGATGTCAAACGTGTCAATCACCGGCAGGTCGTCCTCTTTGTGTTTCTTGTATTCTTTTTCCCTGAGTGTGTCAACCGCTGGCTGCCGGTTTCCAGCAGGGATAGCCTGAGGAAGGGTGTCGGTTTGCGAGGTGACCTTCTGGGAAGTGCAGGAAACGATAAACAGCAGAAATGCCGCAATTAAAACAACCTCACCCCATACCCCTTCGAAAGGCAAGGAAGTTCGGACTTGAATACATTTCTTTAGGCAAGCCATAATAGATGCAACCCCAACTCTAATAAACTCTAAACTAAATTATTCCCATTCAATCGTTGAGGGCGGCTTTGAGCTGATGTCATATACAACGCGGTTAACGCCCTTCACCTTATTGATAATATCGTTGGAAGTTTCTGCAAGGAAATCATACGGCAGCTTTGCCCAGTCAGCCGTCATGCCATCAGTGGAAGTGACCGCGCGCAGGGCAATTACCCGCTCGTAGGTGCGCTCATCGCCCATCACCCCCACGCTCTGCACGGGAAGCAGAATCGTTGCCGCCTGCCATACTTCGTTATACAAATTGTGCTTTTTCAAGCTGCTGATAAAAAGGGCGTCCGCTTCCTGCAAAATCTTTACGTTTCTTTCGTTCACTTCGCCAATAATGCGGATTGCAAGACCGGGACCCGGAAACGGATGCCGGTTCAATATGTCAGGGGGAATCTTCAGCGCTTTTCCCACCAGCCGCACTTCATCCTTGAACAAAAAGCGCAGCGGCTCAATCACCTTCAGGTGCAGCTCTTCCGGCAGCCCGCCCACGTTATGATGCGACTTGATGGTGGCGGACGGACCATGCACCGAAGTGGATTCTATCACATCGGGGTAAATCGTTCCCTGCCCCAGCCACCGGATACCTTTCAGCTTCTTCGCCTCCCGCTGGAACACGTCAATGAACACCTTGCCGACAATCTTACGCTTCTTCTCCGGGTCAATCACGCCTTTCAGCGCGCCAATGAATTCTTTCGAGGCATCAACACCTTTCACATTAAAGCCCATGTCTTTGTATGAATGCAGCACATGCTCATACTCATCCTTTCTCAGCAAGCCGTTATTCACAAAGATGCACTGCAGTTGCTTGCCGATGGCTTGGTGCAGCAGCTCAGCAGCCACAGTGGAGTCAACGCCCCCGGAAAGCCCCATCACCACCTTTTCTTTGCCAACGGTTCTCCTGATGGCGGCAATAGATTCTTCAATGAACGAGGCGGGCGTCCACGTGCCATGGCAGCCGCAAATCGTGCGCACAAAATTTTTCAGAATGAATTTGCCCTCGGTAGAATGGTACACCTCAGGATGAAACTGCAGGCCAACAACCGGATTTTTAAAGCGCCCGTTTTTGTTTTGAAACGCAGCCACCTCCACGCTCTTCGTGCTGGCGAGCAGCTCAAACCCCTGCGGAATTTTCACAATCGTGTCGGCATGTGACATCCATACCTGCGAATGGTCTGATATATTTTGGAGTACGCCCTCTTTCTTGAAGATGCGGTCAAGATTCGCCCTGCCGTATTCCCGCTTGTTTGATTTTGCCACCTCCCCACCAAACTTCTCGGCAATGAGCTGTGCGCCATAGCATAAGCCGAGCACCGGGCAGTTTTGCGCAAGCCGCTCCACGTCAACATCAGGCGAGTGCTTGTCTTTCACTGAAAACGGGCTGCCTGAAAGGATAATGCCCTTTACGGACTTGTCAATTTTCGGAATCTTGTTGTAGGGAACAATCTCGCTGTACACATCCAATTCGCGTACCCTCCTGGCGATAAGCTGCGTATATTGCGAACCGAAATCTATAATGAGGATTTTTTCGTCCATGAAAATGAAGATGCAAAAATAGATTGAATTGAGGGGGATTTGGAAAAATTGTTTAAACGGATGTGGGTTCTTCTTCTTCAGCCGTCTTATTAGCTCCGCACCCCTTAAACCGGGCAACTGCGGAATTTATCACCGAACGCCCAAAAAGAAGAATGTTTCGGATTTTAAATCGTCTTGGATAACTTTGTTCGCATGAGAAAATTATTATTCCTGCTCGCTCCCACCGTATTTTTTTCGATGGCATGTAATAATCAAGGAAAGAAAGAGGGCGAAAGCGAAAAAAGACAAACACCTTTCGATTTATTTACTCCCGTAAAACCTGATTTCACCACTACTACCGTCATCCTCCCGGAAGGCTGGAAATACGAGGTGCTTTTCTCTGAAAAAAAAGATTCGGTGAAAAAAGCTGACGGGAGCAAACATCCGGCAAAGGGAATGCATGATTTCACTGCTTACATCCCGCTGGAGGGGTCGAATATACACGGCTATCTGTATGTGAATCATGAAACGGGAGGTCGCAATGATAATCTGGGCGATGGCGGAGGAGGCACGATTTTCGAAGTGGAGCTCCATGACGGCAGATGGCAGGTGATAGGAGATTTCAGGCACATTGATTTTTCAACGGTGGGCGGTACGCTGAGAAACTGCGGAGGAACGGTGACTCCGCAAAAAACCATTCTCACTGCTGAAGAAGCGGAGCCTGAAAACAACAAGGCGCTTCACCCCCTTATCCGTGACACATCTGATTATAATGGCATGAAACGGTATCTGAATTACGGGTGGATGGTGGAGGTGGACCCCTTCAGCGGAAAGGCAATGCGCAAGATTTACGCCATGGGGCGCTTCCAGCATGAAGACGCTTATTGCGACCCTGACGGAAGAACGGTTTATCTCACGGATGACAACAACCCTGCTGTGTTTTTTAAATTCATAGCGGCTGCACCGGGCGATTATTCCAGCGGGCAGTTGTATGCTTACCGGCAAAGCGATGATGGTGCATCGGGCGAATGGCTTGCGCTGCCGATGACGATGGATTCATTGGTGAAAATCAGGAACGTTGCCATACGGATGGGCGCCACGCTGTTTATCCGCCATGAATGGATTGATGGGACAGACGGAAAAATTTTCATCACCGAAACCGGCAGCGACTATTTTGACTGGACGCAGCCAATTGCCATGGGAGGCAAGCCGGCAAACTATTTTGATAAGCTGAAGAAAGAGGAGAATAAATATGCCGACCTGTACGGCAGAATTCTTGTCTTTGATGCCGCTGCTAACAAAATGCGTGTTTTTCTGGAGGGCGGCACTTCCCCTGCCGACAGCACCCTCAACTTCGCCAACCCTGATGGTTTGTGCATTCAATCACTGGGCGGCAAGAATTATCTCGTTATCAGCGAAGACCTGAATGGCATCAGCAGCAACCGCGTAAGCAGACAGGCATTTGACAAAGGAGAAACCTACAATGAAATTTATTTTCTGGAGCTGAGCACCGAACATCCCACCCTGGATGACCTCCACCGGTTCATGGCTGCTCCGCGCGGCTGCGAAACCACGGGCAGCAGTTTCACGCCTGACGGCAGCTCCTATTTCGTCAGCATCCAGCATCCTGACGAAGCCAACCCTGAGCCTTTCAACACTTCCGCGGTGATAGCCATTGTGTTCAATAAGCCTGTGATGTGAGCTTATCGCGCTGGAAATGATTTCAGTATTTTTTCCAAATCCTCAGGAGTATCCACCGCGTGGGATTCATGCGTGGTTTCTTTGACTTTTATTTTGAAACCATGCTCGAGCCATCGCAGCTGTTCAAGCGATTCGAGCTGTTCAAGCGGGGTTGGAGCCAGGCTGGCGATTGACTTCAGAACAGACGCTGTATATCCGTAAATACCGATGTGCTTGTAGAAAACGTGTTCCTTGAAAATATCCTCGGTGATATTCCTTGCGAACGGCAAAGACGCCCGGCTAAAATAGAGCGCCTCGCCCTTTTTGCTGGTTACCACCTTTACAACCGAATCATTTTTATACTCTGCAATGCTGCTTATCCGCTTCACCAGAGTTGCGATTTCAGCCCCTTCCTTCAGGCTCTGAGCAACCCAATCTATCTGCACGGGATGAATGAACGGCTCATCCCCCTGAATGTTGATGACGCCTTCGTAATCTCCCAAGGCGACCGACAATGCCTCTGCGCAGCGTTCCGTGCCGTTGCGGTGTTCTGCCGAGGTCAATACCGCATTGCCCCCGAAGCTTTTTACAACATGAAACACTCTTTCATCATCGGTTGCTACCAGCAGTTCTGAGAGCGACTTCGCCCTGGCTGCCTGATGATAGACGTGAAAAATCATGGTTTTGCCGCCAATCATTGCCAGCGGCTTTCCCGGAAAGCGGGTGGAATGGTAACGCGATGGAATGATGCCGATGAACTTCATTATTCCGCAAGTGCCGGTTTGTGCCCGAAAATCGTAATTCTATCTTAAATGTTTTCAGAAAGATTTTTCTTTCTATCTTTGCCCCACTTGACAAGGTTATGCAAAACAGACATCATCATCATCACTATGTGAATCACGGGTGTTCCCGGTGAACGGTGATGCTGCTGTCGCAAAATAGACAAAGGGCTTACCACACCGGTAAGCCCTTTTAATTTTAAAACCGTTCGTATGAAAGACGTTTTGAGAATCGCTATCCAGAAAAGCGGCAGACTGAATGAGCAATCCATCCTCCTGCTGAAAGAATGCGGAGTAAAAGTGGGCAATGGCTCCGGCACGCTGAAGTCACGCGCTTCCAACTTTCCGCTCGAAGTGCTGTTTCTGCGCGATGATGACATCCCGCAATATATTGAAGACCGGGTTGCCGATGCAGGGATACTGGGCGAGAATGTGGTGCACGAGAAAGGCAAGAAGGTGCAAATCCTGCAGCGGCTTGGATTCGCAAGATGCAGGCTGGCACTTGCCGTCAGGAAGGAAGATAACTACCGGGGCATTTCTTTTTTCAACGGGAAAAAAATTGCCACCAGTTATCCGGAAATCCTGAAGCGGTTTCTGAAGAAAAACAACGTGCGGGCCGAGATTGAAGAAATCAGCGGCAGCGTGGAGTTAGCGCCCGGCATCGGCCTGGCGGATGCCATCTTCGACATCGTGAGCACGGGCAGCACGCTGTTTACCAACGGGCTGAAGGAAGCCGCAACGGTGATGGAGTCGCAGGCGGTCCTCATCGCTCCTCCCCATCTGAATGCCGCCAAAACAGAGATTCTTGACAAACTGCTTTTCAGAATCAAAGCGGTAAATAACGCACGCAACAACAAATACATCCTGCTGAACGCACCGAACAAATCATTGGAAAAAATAGGCAGGATTCTTCCCGGAATAAAAAGCCCGACCATTCTGCCATTGGCAAAAAAGGGCTGGAGCAGCCTGCACAGCGTAGTGAAGGAAGATGTGTTCTGGGAAGTGATTGATGAGCTGAAAAAAGCCGGTGCAGAAGGGATTTTGGTGGTGCCGATTGAGAAGATGGTGGTGTGATTTACGATTCGCTGATTCGATAATTCGATGATGAAATTTTATACATATCCCAAGCAACGAGAATGGAAATCATTGTGTGCAAGGCCGGCACTTGATTCCGGGAATCTGGAACAATACGTCAGGAGCATTTTGGATGCCGTGAAATCGCATGGGGATACGGCTTTGAAAGAGTTCAGCAGAAAATTTGACGGCTTCGGTTCCGGAAAATTTGCGGTCTCAAAATCCGAAATTGCTGCGGCTGAAAAAAAAGTCAGCTCCGAACTGAAGACAGCCGTTCAGCTTGCGAAAAACAACATCGGGCGGTTTCACGCTTCGCAAAAAGAAAGGGAAAAAAAAATTGTCACGGCAACGGGGGTGGTTTGCTGGCGCAAAAGTGTTCCGGTGGAAAAGGTCGGGCTTTACATCCCCGGAGGCAGCGCTCCCCTGTTCTCCACCCTGCTCATGCTTGGTATTCCAGCGAAACTTGCCGGCTGCAGGGAAATCATTGTTTGCACTCCGCCTGATAAAAAAGGGAACATCGCCCCTGAAATTCTTTACACGGCAAAAGTGATTGGCATTGAAAAAATATTTAAAGCCGGTGGCGCGCAGGCGATTGCAGCAATGGCTTTCGGAACAAGAACCATCCCGGCAGTGAACAAAATCTTCGGTCCCGGAAATCAATTCGTCACGATGGCGAAGATGCTGGTCCAGCAACAGGGAGTGGCGATTGATATGCCTGCCGGACCCAGTGAAGTGCTGGTGATTGCCGACAAGACAGCGAATCCTGCGTTCGTAGCAGCCGATTTGCTCTCACAAGCCGAGCATGGCGCTGATAGCCAGGTGATGCTGGTTTCGGATGAAACGCAGGTGGTGAAGAATATCTTGAGAGAAATCGAAAAGCAGGTGAAAAAGCTTTCGCGAAGGAAAACTGCTGAAAAGGCTTTGCAGAACAGCAGAGCGATTGTACTGCGCAGCAGGGAGGAGGCGGTATTATTTAGCAATGAGTATGCGCCCGAGCACCTCATCCTTGCAACAGAAGATGCAGACGCATTGGCTGAAAAAGTGACGAATGCCGGCTCCGTGTTTTTGGGAAATTACAGTTGCGAAAGCGCAGGCGACTACGCCAGCGGTACGAACCACACGCTGCCGACCCATGGTTTCGCGAGAAGCTACAGCGGAGTTTCGCTCGACAGCTTTGTGAAGAAAATCACGTTTCAGGAAGTATCGGAGGAAGGCATTCTCAACATCGGTCCAGCGATTGAACAGATGGCTTCCGCAGAAAAACTGGATGCTCACAAAAAAGCTGTTTCGATGCGGCTCGATGCCATCAGACAATCCCCGGTTAAGCAATCCGCCAGTCAAGCGATTCATGCATTGCTCAGAACGAACATCGTACACGCAAAACCTTACTCCAGCGCCCGCGATGATTTTTCCGGCAGCAATAAGATTTTCCTTGACGCGAACGAGAATCCGTTCAACACCGGCTATAACCGCTACCCCGACCCGCGCCAGACAGCGCTGAAGGAAAAAATCTCAGGGCTTAAAAATATTCCGGCAAAAAATATTTTCCTCGGTAATGGAAGCGATGAGGCAATTGATTTGGCAATCCGGGCATTCTGCAATCCGGGAGAAGATAAGATAATTATTTGCCCGCCTACTTACGGAATGTATGAAGTGGCGGCTCACATCAATGACGTTGAAGTTCTCAAAGTGCCATTAACGAAAAACTTCCAGCTGGATTTGAAAAATATCATGGCATTCAGCGCCCATCCCGGTGTCAAGATGATTTTCATTTGTTCACCAAACAATCCGACCGGGAACCGCATCAACCAAGAGGACATCAGAACGCTGCTTGAAAAATTTCATGGAATTGTAGTGCTGGATGAAGCCTATACCGATTTTTCTCCGGAAGGTTCGATGCTTTTGCAATTGTCACCGTTCATCAACCTCATCATCCTTCAAACCTTCAGCAAGGCTTGGGGGCTTGCAGGAATCAGGCTGGGCATGGCTTTCGCGCATGAAAGCATCATTTCCGTATTCGACAAAATCAAGCCGCCCTATAATATCAGCGAACTGACGCAGCGGCTGGCTCTTGAAAAATTGAATGACGCCTCTAAAAAAAATGAAGCGGTAACTGCTATAAACCAGCAAAAGAATTGGCTGGCGGAGCAATTGCAAAATGCGGATGGCATCTTAAAAGTATATCCGTCAGCCGCAAATTTCCTGCTGGTGCGATTCAACAACCCCGAAAAAGTGTATCGCTATCTGCTCGATAACGGCATCGTGGTGCGCGACAGAACCGCTGCCGTGCCAGGCTGCCTGCGCATCACCGTGGGAACACCGGAAGAAAATAAAACTTTGATTCAACTGTTAAAAGATTTCCATCGAAATGAAAAAAATTCTCTTCATTGACCAGGACGGCACGATTGTCATTGAGCCGGAAGACGAAAAGCTGGATAGCTTCGAGAAGCTGAGATTTCTGCCCGGAGCAATCAGTTGCCTGAGCCGGATTGCCAGGGAGCTGAATTTCGAATTCGTGATGGTTACCAATCAGGACGGACTCGGCACCGCCCATTTTCCTGAAGATGAGTTTTTCCCTTTTCACGGCAAGATGCTTGAAATATTGAAGGGAGAAGGGGTGGAATTCCGCGAAGTCTGCATTGACCGGACTTTTCCCGATGATAAAGCCGACACGCGCAAGCCCGGCATCGGCATGCTGAAGCATTATCTCAACGATGACTATGACATCGCAAATTCATTCGTAATTGGCGACCGCTACACCGATGCGCTCCTCGCAAAAAATCTTGGCTGCAAAGCAATTCACCTGCAAAGCCCGCTTTCAAAAAATCATCTCGGCACATGGAAAAAGGATGAAGTGGTGGCACTTTACACATCCGATTGGAATGAAGTGTATCAGTTTCTGAAACGTCAATCGGGGAAAACGGTCGTGCAGCGAAAAACCAGCGAAACGGATATTTATGTTGAATTGAATCCTGACGGCAGCGGCACCGCTTCGATTGACACCGGCTTGGGGTTTTTCAACCACATGCTGGAACAGCTTGCCAAACATGCCGGTCTTGACCTGACGGTGAAAGCGAAGGGCGATTTGCATATTGACGAACATCACACCATTGAAGACACTGCGCTTGCATTGGGTGAAGCGTTTCATAAGTCGCTCGGCACCAAAAAAGAAATCTGCCGGTATGGATTTGTGCTTCCGATGGACGACAGCCTTGCGCAAGCAGCGATTGATTTTGGCGGACGACCGTGGCTGGAGTGGAAAGCGGAATTCAGGCGCGAAAAAGTGGGAGACATGCCCACGGAAATGTTCCGGCATTTTTTTAAATCATTTTGCGACACCGCCAAATGCAACCTGCACATCAAAGCCGAGGGCGAAAACGAGCATCACAAGATTGAAGCGATTTTCAAGGCTGTGGCAAGAGCTATCCGTATGGCGGTAAGACGGGAGGAGGGCTTTGGAATTCCAAGCACCAAAGGAGTTTTATAGAAATGGTTGCGGTGATTCGATATAATGCCGGAAACATCCGCTCGGTGCTAAACGCACTGAACAGGTTGAAAGCAGAATGCCTGCTTACGGATGATGCTGAAAAAATCCGCCAGGCGGACAAAGTAATTTTTCCCGGAGTGGGTGAAGCCAGCAGCGCGATGCAATATTTAAAGGAGCACGGCTTGGATAAAGTTATTTTGACATTAAAGCAGCCGTTTTTGGGAATCTGTCTCGGCTTGCAACTGATGTGCAGTCATACGGAAGAGGGAAACACGCGCGGCCTGGGCATCTTCGGGGAGAAGGTAATGCGTTTTCCTCCGAAAAACAAAGTGCCGCACATGGGATGGAACAACCTGACCGCATTGAAAGGAAAATTATTTCATGGGTTGTCTGACGGGAGTGATGTGTACTTCGTGCATAGCTACTACGCTGAATGCGGTGCAGATACAGCGGCAACAACCGAATACATCATCCCCTTCAGCTCGGCTTTGCAGAAGGACAATTTCTTTGCGGTGCAATTTCATCCTGAAAAATCTGCGTTGACGGGAGAAATGATTTTGAAAAATTTTCTTTCGCTATGAGAATCATTCCGGCTATTGATGTGATGGAAGGGAAATGCGTCAGGCTTTCGCAGGGGGATTATGAAAGGAAGAAAGTTTATGATGAGAATCCGGTGGATGTGGCGAAAGCTTTTGAAGACGCTGGTTTTGAATACCTCCACCTGGTAGATTTGGATGGAGCCCGGTCGAATCATATTGTCAATTACAAAGCGCTGGAAAAAATATCCGGCAAAACCCGGTTGAAAATTGATTTTGGCGGGGGAATAAAGTCGCGCAATGATGTGCGGATTGCCTTCGAATGCGGAGCGAATCAGGTGACGGTGGGAAGCGCTGCGGTGACTGAAAGAAAATCATTCCTCGAATGGCTGAACGAATACGGCTCTGAGCGAATCATCCTCGCTGCGGATGCAAAGCGTGAACAGATTGCCATCAGCGGATGGCAGGAAGAAACAGAAACCGATGTGGTGCGGTTCATCAGCGATTACGTGAAAGAAGGTGTGAAGTATGTGATTTGCACCGACATTGAAAAGGACGGGATGCTGCAAGGACCGGCATTTGAGCTGTATGAAAAGATTTTAAAAAAATCTCCGGACGTCAAGCTGGTTGCAAGCGGTGGAATAGCATCGCTGAAAGATTTGGAAATACTGATTGAAAGAAAACTGGAAGGCGCCATTATCGGCAAAGCGATTTATGAAGGAAAAATCAAGCTGACGGATTTGCAGGTCTTTATCTGACTTCTACAAACTAAATCTTGCTTAAAAAACGCATTATTCCCTGCCTTGACGTGAAAGACGGACGCACCGTAAAAGGCGTGAATTTCGTGAACCTTCGCGATGCAGGAGATGCGGTGGAGCTTGCAAAAATTTATGTGGAACAGGGCGCGGATGAGCTTGTGTTCCTTGACATCACGGCTTCGGTGGAAAAAAGAAAAACGCTGGCAAGCCTGGTGGAGCGGATTGCGCGCGAAATCAATATCCCGTTCACCGTGGGCGGGGGAATCCGCACGGAAGAGGATGTGTCTGCGCTGCTGCAAGCCGGTGCGGATAAAATCAGCATCAACACGGCAGCCGTGAATCATCCGGAACTTATTACCCGGCTTGCATCGCAGTTCGGCAGCCAATGCGTGGTGGTGGCGATTGACACCAATTTAGTCAATGGAACCTGGAAAGTGTTCACACATGGCGGCAGAACCGTGACTGCGCTCGACACGCTCGCATGGGCGCGGGATGCCGAACGCAGGGGCGCGGGTGAAATCCTGCTGACGTCCATGCGCCATGATGGCACTAAAAACGGATTTGCAGCAGAGCTGACGCGAAAAGTGAGCGAATCGGTGAACATACCCGTGATTGCCTCCGGTGGTGCAGGAAAAATGGAACATTTCTCGGAAATATTTCTCGAAGGAAAAGCGGATGCCGCACTGGCTGCCAGCATTTTTCATTTCGGAGAAATACGGATTCCGCAACTCAAGAATTTTCTCAAACAACAAAACATTCCCGTACGATGCAAGTAGATTTCACCAAAGGGTTGATTCCCGCCATCATTCAGCATCATCTGACCAACCGGGTGCTGATGCTGGGATTTATGAACGAAGAGGCGCTGCAAAAGACAAAAGCCGAAGGGAAGGTCACCTTCTTCAGCCGCGGCAAAAACCGCCTGTGGACGAAAGGAGAGACGTCAGGCAATTTCCTGTTCGTGAAAGAAATTATTCCCGACTGCGACAACGATACCCTGCTGATAAAAGCCGAGCCGGCCGGTCCGGTATGCCACAAGGGAAGCCTTGCTTGTTTTGATGAAACGAATGCAAAAGGATTTCTCTATCAGCTTGAAAAAGTAATTCACGACAGGAGGCAAAATCCGAAAGAAGGCTCTTACACCGCCAGGCTGTTTTCCGAAGGAATCAGCAAGATTGCGCAGAAAGTAGGCGAAGAAGCGGTGGAGCTGGTGATTGAAGCAAAAGACAATAGCCGCGAAAAATTCCTGAACGAAGCCGCAGATTTGATGTATCACCTGCTGGTGCTCATTGCCGCAAAGGGATGTACGATGAATGAGGTAGAGATGCAGCTTCAACACAGGTCATAAGGCATTCCATCATTCATGTCGGTTTGATGATGGAATGCCTTTTACGACATCATTTCGTCATCACCGCTTTGTTGTACCAAGCTCCTTGTTCGGTCTGCAGGCGGTAGATGAACATGCCATCGGAAGCTGAGCCGGGTTCGTATTCCACCGTGTTTATCTCATGGGCGTTTGCATCGCCATCAAACAGCACTGCAAGCCTTTTGCCTTCCATATTGAAAATCTCCAGCCGGGCTCTTGAATCTTCCTTCAGCATGAATTCGATATAAAGCTTGTCGGTGAACGGATTCGGATATGCTTTCAGCATGGTTTCCTCCGCGGCAGCTTCTTCCTCAGCAAGAACTTCGTTCGGGTCCATCTTGGCAGAGCCGACAATGATGATGGTTATCATCTTGTCAGTTCCCTGAATTCCGTTGCCTCCGTCCTGGCTGTAGGGAATTGCCTGGATAGTGTACGTTCCCGCACTGATGTTCCACTTGTGGTAATTGCCGTTGTTGTCGCCTGCCAGCGCATAGGGTGCAACGTTTTCAATCCTCACCACATTGCCGTTCACCTTGAACTTTACGCTTTCCACATTCTGGTCAGCACAAACATTAGCGCGCACGTTGATGGGACCGGTTTGCGCGAGGTCAATCACAGCGCCATCGTTGAGCGGTGCAATATCAATGTCGTCATCTGAGTCAATCAGGGTAAACGAAACCACCCTGCGGTCGTTCGCATCGCAGGGAGCGGGCAACGGATTGCAGGCGCTTTCGCATCTGGTATTTTGATGCCATGACGTGTAATCCTTAGCTTCCACCATGTTTACGATAAACAAGCCTTTCATCACCACCGGGCTGCCCTGCTTTCCGTCATCAATCTTCATCTTGCCGCCTGACATGTAAATGTCGGCAATCACAGTGGTAGCTTCTCCTTTGATTTCAACGTCCTGCTCGACATAGAGCACCACTTCCTTGTCATCCGGATTGAAGGAACTCTTCTTATCCATTTTGAACTTTTTACAAATCCGCATCTTCACGCAGGGGGAGGTGAAACGGATTACCGTATTTTCTTTCGCGTCAATATTTTCGACATTGATGTCGGGCTGTGTGAAGGTGACGTTGCAGTTTTTTCCGATGGTGATGCCGTTGTAGAGCGAGCCGGTGAGCACAATCGTAGTGTTGTCCCGGATATGCAGGCTTTGCCCCGCACTGCAGAAGGGGTTGGTTTCAAATGCCGGCAGCGGCACATTGGCGGGAGTGAAAATCTGGGTGCTGCAAACACTGCCACCGTTCAAATGGATATTATCTGCCTGGGCGAACGTGCCGGGAGCAGTCACCATGGTTCCGTTATGCAATTTAATTTTTCCGTGAGCATCCGCAGCGCCCAAGCCACCGCTGAATACGGTATTCTTGTGCAGATGAATGTCTTTCTGTGCTATAATCACATAAGCCGACAGTAAATCAGTTAACGAGGTCGTGGTGTATGAGGCGCTTGCCGTGCAGCTGAAGCCGTCAGTTACCGTAACTGAATAGGTCGTTCCTGCATTAGCCGTGATGCTCATGGAGGTTGCGCCCGTTGACCATAAGTAAGAAGTTGCTGAGGTAACTGCCTTTAGCGTTACAGTGGCGCCCTGGCAGAATTCCGGGAGAGGTGTTTGGGCAATGGTAACATTCACATTGCATCCGCATCCGGGAATTAAAACATGCGTGCAAACGCCTGCGGCACAGCCGTCAATCGTGCACGGGTTGTTGTCATTGCAATCAGCATTCTGATAATAGCATCCCGTTGGAGAGGCGCAGAAGTCGCTGGTGCATCCGTCACCGTCACTGCAATCATGCTGCTGATAGTAACAGCCTGTCAGGAAATTGCAGAAGTCATCTGTGCAGGCGTTGAAATCGTTACAGTCAACGGGGGTATAGGCACATCCTGAAGCCGGGTTGCAGCCGTCAATCGTGCAGGCATTGCCGTCATTGCAATCCACCAACGAATATTGACAGCCTTGCACAGGGTCGCAAAACTCTGTAGTGCAGGCATTGAAGTCATCACAATCAATAAGTGAATTCGTACATCCTGCTGCGGGAACGCAATCGTCAATTGAGCAGGCATTATTATCGCTGCAGTCATGAGGCAGATAATAGCATCCGAAAGCCGGGTCGCAATAATCATCGGTGCACAGGTTGAAGTCATTGCAGTCAATTTCGGTAAACACGCAGTTGCCGGCCACACATTGGTCGGTGGTGCAGAAGCTGCCGTCATTGCAGGGAATATCGAGATGTACGCATGAACCTGCCACGCATTTATCAATGGTGCAGGGGTCAAAGTCATCGCAATTCAGGGGAATGTTTAAGCAGCCGGTTGACGGCTCGCAGAAGTCATTGGTGCACGGGTCATTGTCATTGCAATCCACATCAGTATAGAAACAACCGTTCAGGGGTTCGCAGTTATCAACGGTGCAGGCATTGTTGTCGTTGCAATCCACGTCAATATGGAAGCATCCGAAAAGGGAACTGCAGCCGTCAAAGGTACAAGCGTTAGCATCATCACAGTTTACATCGCTGTAGAAACAGCCGGTTGACGGCTCGCAGAAATCATTGGTGCAGGCGTTGAAATCATCACAGTCAATTGGAATATCCTGGCATCCGAACAGTTCATCACAATAATCAAAGGTGCAGGCATTCAGGTCATCGCAAACGACATCGGTGTAAACACATCCGGTTGCGGGAGCGCAGATTTCTGTTGTACAAGCATTAAAATCATCACAATCCACGCTGCCATAAAAACATCCGGATGACCGGTCGCAGCCGTCAACCGTGCACGCGTTACCGTCATCGCAGTCAACGAGGGTGTATTGACAGCCCAGCGCGGGGTCGCAGGACTCGCTGGTGCAGGCATTGAAATCACTGCAATCAATAAATGTATGGGTGCACCCTGTTGCCGAGTCGCAGTCATCCAGGGAGCAGACGTCATTGTCATTGCAATCAAGGGCAGTGTGCGTGCAGCCGGTCAGGTCATCGCAGCCATCAGTCGTGCAGAGGTTGCTGTCGCTGCAATCTGTCGGTACATGGGTGCACCCGGAAAGCCGGTCGCAGCCATCTGCAGTACACGCGTTGTTATCATTGCAATCCACATCAGTATGGAAACATCCTGAAACCAGGTCGCATCCATCAGTGGTGCAGGCATCATCGTCATTGCAATCAACCAGTGCATAGATGCATCCTGAAGCCTGGTCGCAGCCGTCAATCGTGCAGACATTGCCGTCATCACAGTTCAGGGGAACATGCGTGCATCCCACCAGGGGGTCGCAGGCGTCAAACGTGCACGCGTTAGCATCATCACATGAGGGGATGTGAGTATTGGAGCAAACGCCAGCCAGACATTTGTCAATAGTACACAGGTCGCTGTCATTGCAGTCAGCAGGCGTTGTGCAGCAATTCGGAATGGTAATGTGGGAACAACTGCTGGCAATGCAATCATCTGTGGTGCACACGTTATCATCATCGCAGTCGCCAGCCGTCTGGCAGCATCCGGGAACAGGTGTGTAAGGACATCCGCCATTCACACACGCATCATCCGTGCAGGGGTCGCTGTCATCAGCGCAAATAATCTGCGTGAATTCACAGCCCAAAAGCGGGTTGCAATTATCCGTTGTGCACGGGTCGCTATCGTCACAGACAGTTGGCGGATACTGGCATTGGTTGCTGATACAGACTTCGTCAGTGCAAAGTTCAGTGTCGGGTGCGCAATCGAAATCCGTCTGGCAGCAATTCGGGATGGGGGTAAACAAACAGGCATTAGCGAGGCATTTGTTAATAGTGCAGGGATTATTGTCATCACAATCAAGGGCTGTGAGGCAGCAACCGGGAATGGGCGTGAATGCACATGAACCACTCACGCATGCATCGGAAGTGCATACATTGCTGTCGTCACAGGTCAACGTGTCACAAGGGTCAACTTCGCAAAGCGGGTCAGGTGAATGAACGCAATTTCCGAGGTCGCAAAAATCGATGGTGCAGGAATCACCGTCATCGCAATCGAGAGTAACATAGACGCAACCCGTTGGGGGGTCGCAGAAATCTTGTGTGCAGGCATCCGTGTCATCACAGTTTATACCGGTATAGAAGCAGCCGGTTTGCGTGTCGCAGGAATCCAGCGTGCAGGCGTCATTGTCATCGCAGTTCACATCAGTGTAGAAGCAGCCGGTTTGTGTGTCGCAGAAATCCAGCGTGCAGGCGTCATTATCATCGCAGTTCACATCAGTGTAGAAGCAGCCGGTTTGCGTGTCGCAGGAATCCAGCGTGCAGGCGTCATTATCATCGCAGTTCACATCGG
>DATLYB010000459.1:0-7076 GCA_035575215.1 Chitinophagales bacterium | reverse complement strand
ACCTTCCGATTACATCCTCCTTACTGCGGAGCCGACTCCCTTGACGGAGTATTTAAGGAAACTGTGGAAATTCAGAAACATGATTGGGGTTTTCGCCCTTCAGGAGATAAAAGTGTCGTATGCGCAAACCAAGCTGGGAGCGTTGTGGCTGGTTATGAAACCATTGCTGGTGCTTGCCTTGTTCACCTTCGTATTCGGAAGAATTATCAAGATTTATCCCTATGCGCTGTTTGCGTTCACAGGCTTGTTTCCCTGGAATTACTTCAGCTTCCTGGTGGGCAATGGCAGCAACGCGCTCATCAGCAACCAGCAGTTAATACGCAAAATCTATTTCCCGCGCATGGTGCTGCCGCTGGCAAAGGTGCTGGTGGGGTTGCTGGAAGTGGGCGTATCGCTTATCATCATGTTTGCGCTGATGGCGATTTATGATTTTCCGTTCACGCTCAAGCTGCTTTGGCTGCCGGGATTTCTGCTGCTGAATATCATCACCGGGCTGGGCATCGCCTTATGGCTCAATGCGCTTAATCTCCGCTACCGCGACCTTAACCAGTTCATCCCTTACTTTATCAATTTTATTATTTGGCTCACTCCGGTTTTTTATCCCTCCACGCTGGTGCCCGATGAATATGGTTTTCTTCTCTATGCCAACCCGATGGCGGGCATTATTGAGCTTTACAGGTGGGCAATCATGGATGATGTTTTTCCATCAGCCTGGTATCTGATTGCCTTTGCAGAAGTAGTGCTCATCTTCATCAGCGGAGTGCTCCTCTTCATCCGGATAGAAGATGACATAGCAGATTATCTGTGAGGCATCAAATCTCCTTGTAAGCCGTATCCTCCGGCAGATTTTTCAAGTCGAGAATCATCAGTCCGTCCAGCGCGTTGTTGAATTTCGGGTCCAGGTTGAAGCCGATGATACGTGCGTTTTGCCGGATATATTTCTTCAGCAGCACGGGCACTTTGAAATGCGAAGGCTCTATTTCCGAAATCAGTTTGTCCAGCTCATTCAAATCACCGGCATAGTGGTCGAGGATGATTACCAGTTCCTCATCCTCAATCACCTCGTAGCCTTTCCGTGCGTGAACCAGGCGCGCCAGCTCCGCATCATAGTGATACTGCTTGATGAAGCGGATAAGCAGCGACCGCGTCAGCTCCGAATAGCTGCTGCTGATGCTCACCGGACCCAGCAGATACCGGTACTGCCGGTGTGTGCTTAGATATTTTTCAATCCCTTTCCAGAGCAGAAAAAGGGGGAAGGCTTTTTTCTGATGTTCTTCCACGACAAATGACCTGCCCAATTCCAGCGTGCATTTCAAATAGGGAACAAACGCGTCATCATAGCGGAACAGAGTGGAGGTGTAAAAGCCCTTTTTGCCGAAGCGGGAGTAAATCTCATCGCCCTTGCCGAGTCGGTAGGCGCCCACGATACTGTCAGTAGCGCTGTCTTTCAGAAAAAGGTGTTCATAATAGTTATCATATTCGTCAAGGTCAATGCTTTGGTGTGTGCCCTCTCCCACTTTACGGTAAGTCACCTCGCGCAATCGCCCTATCTCGCGCAGGATGTTGGGAATTTCACCGGCAGCAGCCAGAAACACCTCATAATTATTGCGTGCCACCAGCGCCCTGCCTTTCAGCGAATCAAACTCTTTTTTCAGCAAAGCCGGCTCCACGGCAGGAATGATTTTCTTCGGGCGTTTCCATGATTGCAGCCGCTGCTGGAATGATTTCCGCTGGGAGAGAGGCGCTCCCAGGGCGTACACATGCGCGCGTAAAAATTTCCCCAGCACCTCAGCCGATTCAAATTTTTTCTGCTCGTCAACCGGAATGGAATTTCCGATGCGGATATGAATGACGGAATCTTTCTTGTGTAACAATTCGGAAGGGATGGCCGCTGTTCGCAGCGAAGGATGAATTTTTCCGAGCAGGTGGAAAATCAGCCGGTTCGTTCCATGAAAGTAAACCGGGAGCACCGGCACTCCGGCTTTTTTCACCAGTTTCACAATGGAGCCGTGCCATTCCTTGTCCTTGATGTTCCTGAAGCCCGATTGATACGTGGAAACTTCCCCGGCAGGAAAAATCCCCAGCCCGCAGCCTGCTGACAGATGCTGCATGGCGGCTTTAATGCCTGTAATGCTTTTCCCTTTCACGTCATTGCCTGCAAAAGGGTCAACATAAATAAAATAACGGCTGACGGGCTCAATTTTATGGAGCAGAAAATTTGCCATCACCTTGAAATCGGGGCGCTTTTCGCACACCACGCGAAGCAGCAGCATGCCGTCAAGCAACCCAAACGGATGGTTGGAAACGATAATAAATGCTCCCGATGCAGGGATGTTTTTCATTTCCTCCGCATCGGTTTTGTAGCTCACCTTCAGGGCTTCAAATGCGGCATCCAGAAATTCAAGTCCTTGCTTACCGGCAAGACGGTCATACAGCTTGTTAAGCCGGTTAATGCCGGCAGCCTGCATGAGCAGGTCAGCAGTGAATTCCAGCCCCAGCTTGTCGAGCTGAATGGCAGTGATGATATCTTTTTTGGTAACGAGTGACACAATAAAAATGAGAGGGTAAATTAAATGGAAATTTTTGAGAATCACCGAAATGCGCTACCTACTGTTTCCGGCCGTCTGTGGGTGCGAAGTCGCTGGATGGGGACACTTCTTTTATAAAAATCTCATTGATGCTCGGAAGAATTTCACTGAACCCATGCACCTCGATATTATTTTCTATGCAATATCTGAGCGCTTCATTGGGGGAATGTCCGCGCTCGAGTTGGATGATAAATTCATGGTCGTTTTGTTCAACGATATGGAGGCGTCCGTTGAGGTGGGGCGGCAGCACACCGGTATAGCTGATGCGGTATTTATTCTCCTTGAACCGCTCCCGGATATCTTGTACCGCACCGCTGAGGATATTTCGTCCGTTGTTAATCAGCACGATGTCTTCGCAGATTTCTTCTACCTGCTCCATGCGGTGGGTGGAGAAGATGATAGCGGTTCCGTTTTTCTTCAGTTTCCGGATTTCTTCTTTCAGCAGATTGGTGTTGATGGGGTCAAGTCCTGAAAACGGCTCATCCAGAATCAGCAGCTTGGGACTATTGATGACCGTTGCGATGAACTGCACCTTCTGCTGCATTCCTTTTGACAGCTCTTCCACCCGCTTCTCCCGCCAGGTGCCGATTCCAAATTTCTCCAGCCAAAAATGCACGCGCTCCTTCGCATCTTGTTTTGAAATATTTTTTAATCGCGCAAGATAGACCAGATGCTCGCCCACTTTCATCTTCTTGTAAAGCCCGCGCTCTTCCGGCATATAGCCGATGATTTCGTGGTGTGAATGTTCAACCGGCTTTCCATCGAGGATAATCATTCCCGAATCGGGCGCAATGATGTTGGTGATGATGCGGATGAGCGTGGTTTTCCCTGCGCCATTCGGACCCAGCAGACCGAAGATGGAGCTTTCCCTCACATCAAAGGATATGTCGTCATTGGCTTTCTTGTCGCCAAATGTTTTGGTGATGTGGTGAAGGGAAAGGATTGCCATGAAAGGTAAAAAGTGTTGAGTTTAACTACCCGATAAATCACGCCTGTACCAATTCTTTGTATTCGGCAGCGGTGAGCAGCGAGTTCAGTTCGTTTTTGTCTTTGAGTTTTATTTTAATCATCCATCCTTTGCCGTAGGGGTCCTGGTTGACGAGTTCAGGGGATTTTTCAATCTCCTTATTCAATTCCACTACCGTTCCTGACACGGGCATAAACAAATCGGACACGGTTTTCACGGCTTCCACCGTGCCGAAGACGGCTTCTTTAGCCAATTCTTCATTCAGGGTTCCGATTTCCACATAGACGATATCCCCCAGCTCGCGTTGCGCGAAATCCGTGATACCGACATAGCCGAAATCGCCCTCCACCCGGAGCCACTCGTGGTCTTTGGTGTATTTTAAATTGTCGGGGAAATTCATGGTTGGAATTTGCGGGCAAAAATAGCGAAAAGAGGCTAGTGTTCACTCCGGAGCATGTTCCCCCTCAGAAAATTCATCGCCTGTATTTTGAGATTTCAAATCTTTCAGCACTTCGTTCACTTCATGTTCGGTTTGGGTGAGTTTGTCCTTGCAGATTTTGATGAGCAGGGAGGCGCGCTTCACCTTCTCTGCCAACTCGTCAACGGTGATGTCTTCGTTTTCGATTTCAGAGACGATTGACTCCAGTTCCATAATCGCATCGGTGTAGGTGAGCTTATTCTCCATCGCGCTGGATTGATTCGATTTTGCTTTTGAAGCTGCCATGATGTAACCGGGTCTTGATAAGTTCGCCTTTTTTTAATATCCCCGCGTCTTTCACTGCCTTACCGTTGTGAAACGTAATGCTATACCCGCGCTTCAGAACATTGGCGGGTTCCAGCAGCTTCACCTTCGATTCCATGTTTTCCACCCTTCCTTTTCCATTTCTTATCACTTGCCTGCTGTGAACGTAAAGGAATTTTACGAAGTTACCAAGCCTCGTCCGTTCGCTGCTGAATTTTTGCCGAGGCTTGTATCGCAGGTTGTATGTCGCTTCCCACAGATTTTTTCTCCGGCCGGCAATGAATGCGCGAATTTCCCGGTGCAAATCCTTCCCGATGCTCTGCAGGATAAATTTATTTTTCTCCACCAGCCGCTGCGTGTTGTTTTTGAAATGCCGGATATTCCCGCTGAGGCGGTTGTTTTCTTCTGCCAGAAGTTTTTCGGCATAAGAGATTATAGTATCGTTCATTTCATTCACCCGGGCTGAAAAATCATCAAACCGCTGAATCAGAAAATACGCAACTTCGGTGGGGGTGATTTTATTTTGATTAGCCACCATTTCCACCACCGTTTCATTAGTAGAATGACCGATGCCGGTGATGACCGGAATCGGAAAAAGCGCCACCTCCTTTGCCAGCGCATAATTATCATAACAACTCAGCCCGATGTCGCCCCCGCCCCCGCGAATGATGAGTGCTGCATCAAAGCAGTTCGCATATCGCCTGATTGTCCAAAGCTGGTTGCAGATGGATTGAACGGCATGGTCGCCCTGCAGCAATGCGGGAAACAGGAGGTGTGAAAATTTGTACCCCCGTTGTTTATCTTCAAGAATGCTCATCAAATCATGATAGCCCTTGCTGGTCTGCACTGAAATGATGGCGATTCGCTTGGGCAGCAGGGCGAGCGCCAGCTTTTTGTTGCAGTCAAAAATCCCTTCTTTCTTCAGCCGTTCGATGGTTTCCATCTTCTCGCGCGCCATCTGCCCCAGGGAAAAGTCGGTATCAATGTCAAGGATATTCAGCTGCAGCCCGTGAGAGGCGTGGAACTCCACTTTGGCTAAAAACAAGACCGTCATTCCATCGCGCAATGCTTCTTTGGTGGCGTCTTTGAATTTTCGCGTGAGAGCGGCATAGTAGCTCGCCCAAATCGTGGCGTGCATCTGCGCGATTACCTTGCCGTCTTTCTTCTCCACCAAATCAGGGTAGCAATGCCCGCTTTTCGGATAAAAATTCATCCTGGCTATTTCTGCCTTCACCCAATAGCTGCCGGTGAAATTTTTACGAATCACCCGCTCGATGCTGCGGGCAACTTCAGCCAGGGTGAAGATTTTGCGTCCGGTGGCGGCAGGCTCTGACATAATGCGAATACTAAATTACACTCACGGCTAACGGCATCCAATTTAATCGTCATTTTTGTTTGTAATGCAGTTTCAGAAAAAAGTGAAGCTACATAAAATAATAAGATTTGCAAGAACAAGATGCACCTGCCGCGATGCCGCTGAAAACACCAGAAAACCTGTCAAAACCGGATGAAAATCCACGAACCGCAAACGGATGCTTACCTTACCAGCACCACCATCCCCTTTTTCTCCAGCACAGCGCCTCCCAGCGATACCACTTTAATATAATAAGCATATCCTCCCAGTGGCAGCAGTTCGCCATTGTGGGTGCCGTCCCATCCGATGTTGAGTTGATTGGTTTCGAAAAGCTGTTTCCCCCAGCGGTCGAACACCTTGAATTCATATTCGGTTACATTCGGATTAAGCAGGGCAGGCTTGAAAGAAGAGTTTTTACCAAAGGGAACGAATGCCTTCGGGACATACATCACCGGCACCTGATAAACACATGCTTCGTTAGACCTGCTTGTCAGCGTTTCAGTGATGAACCCGGGTATATCGAGGACATAAGAGGCTTCCACCACATAGCAAAAAGCGCCATTACTTGAGGCAACATCAGCAATCGAATCATTGAAAAAAAGCGTGGATGAAGGTACGGTTTGCACCGGAACAAGGCTGCCACTCTGCACACGATAGAGGGTGTAATCGACCACAGTGGCGTAATCCAATTCGAAAGCATTCCAGGCAAGCGTATTGATGGTGCCAGTGTTCGTTCCGGTTAAGAGAATCGTTCGCCCGGTGCCGGAGCTGTCCTGGTAGTTGCAATCATCGAGGCTGTTCACACGGTAATAAAAGCTTGCCAATGAGGTGGACGCTTCGGCATCATGGTAGTTATTCAGCAGCACGGGGATAGTGATGGGCAGCGTGGCAACGGTTGTGAATAAATTTCCATCGAGGCTTCGCCTGATAAAATAAGTATTGATATTGGCGGAAGAATCAATGTACCACTCCACGTCAACGCCACCTGCCGGATTTACGGAAACGCTGCGCAGATAATTAAAAGCAGTGGAGCGGATGATGTCAATGGGCAGACAAACTTCATTGGATTCCGAAGTGGTGATGCCGTTGGGATGAACGGCTGAAATCCTGATGCAGATGGAATCACCCGCCACCCCGGAAAGGGAATAATTGTAGCTGAAGGTGCCATCGGGAAGAGACTGCGCAAGGGAATAAGGCGCGTTGTCAACGCTCGTTTCAACACGGTAAACGGAAACGTCATTGGAGGGTGTCCAATGAATATAAGGCGTCCAATTCAACGCAACTTGCTGCAGACAGGATTGGATGGATGCGGTAAGATAGATGGTACGATGCTCGGTGCTGTCTTGTACAGGGGCGCTTTTATTTCCGCAGCCGTCAAAAACGGCAAGGGTGTATCTTACCGGAGCCGCACCAGCATTGGCTCCC
>DATLYB010000458.1:0-9250 GCA_035575215.1 Chitinophagales bacterium | reverse complement strand
GGTGAGAAATTCGCGCGAGATTGCGGCTGTCGGATTCAACCTGCTGAAATATATGTGGAAGAACAAAAATTTTACGATGCCTACCTACAACGAAGTGCATGAAACAAAGGAATTAAAAGTCATTACGCCTTACAGCAGGTGAGAACTTTCCAATTGAATTAACTTTTATTCTTCCTTCAAAGAGTTAAACTACGCTGCCATTCTTAGTCAAAAGCAAAAATACCTACGCATATTTCTTAATTAAGCTTTAATCATCCGTTAATTAAGGATATATCTCTGCGCTTTCTTTTTGTGCCTTTATTGATTTCCAATACCTAAGGCAGGATGTTTCCGCGAACAAAGTGCAAGCTCATTTTCTGCTTGTCTCTGCCTTTGCTTTCCGGAACACCTGTGTGGAATGGTCATCATTTTGAAATGACCTACGAGTATGCGGTTAACAATTCCGGTTCGGGCCGTATCTTGCGCTTTGATGACCTTTGTCTGCAATACAGGAGTATCCGGGAAATGGTGGATGAAATCCATCAGAATTATCCGTCAGATATCCCTGCCGCAGGAGCTTGGAAATATGTGATAGACCGCTCATTTCACAGCATGCCTGTGACAGAAAACAATTGGCTGCACCATCCGGAGGTTTTCATCAATTCGGCGGGGTTTGGCATATGCGATGACCGGGCTTCAGTTCTGGCAGCTTTATGGAAGGCGATGGGTTTTGAGGTGCGTATCTGGAATTTGAACGGGCAGCATGTAGTGCCTGAGGTGAATGATGGCAGCGGATGGAAAGTATTTGACCCTGCCGAAGGTTATTTTTTTACAACTGAGGAAAACAAAGTAGCCTCTTACGATGATATAATTTCCGGCTGCCCGCTGAGTTATCAATCCTATCATCCGAAGAAAACCATAACTCGATTGCTTGAAAATGCTGCCTGCAGCCAAAAATATATAAATGCTTATGCCAGCGACATCAGATTGCTTTACGGCAACGGTAAAAATAACACAGATGTTACGCGGCAGTTTTCAATTCCTGATTCTCCTCATGAGGAAATAGTATTACCGCGGTTATCAGAATTGAGTTTCTTGCATTCAAAATATCTTTTTACGGAAAGAAAAGTGCCCATAAATGGTATTGTCAAAATCACGTTAAGCCCCGATGCAAAAGGGAAATTGTACCTGCCGTTAATACCCTTGGGTTGCGTTGGGAACTTTCGCTTCGAAAAATCAGGCAAGCAATTCTCTGTTAGCGGAGATTTTGTTTTTGATAATAATGATAATCCCATTACCTCACTCATTATAAATGAAGTAAAGGAGGTGTCCGTAATTTACTTTCTTGCAAATGGAATTAAGTATGCCGGGGACTACATGAATAGTGATAAAATTGAATCTTCCTTTACCGACTTAATGAGAATAACCAAGCCTGTTGAAAATAAAGACCAGTTGGAAACTTTGTTACATACTCAAGAACTTTCCGATGATTTATTCTCCAAGCTTGCAGGCTTTACGTGTTATCTGGACTCGCTGAATCCTGTTATCACCAGCTATGAAGATTTCGGTAAAATCTATAATGATTTCAACAAAAGAGTTTATAATCGCCAGACTGCTGAAGACAGATACAGCTTCAAGGATTTTATGAATGATTACTTAACTGATGAGCCAGCCGGTAACCCATTTCCCAGCACTGTTGAGAATTGGAATACGGTTACCGTTCTGTGCTACGCAATGAGTATCTGCCAACCTTAGCATTTATTATTTATTCTTTTTGGCGTTTCATATTCATCTGAGATAACTTCGAACGCTCCTCATAACGGAAATTATTACCTGCTCTTAACCATGATTCCGACAACGGTATACAGGCAAGCACTGCGTTACTTTGTTTTCATTATCATTTTTACTTTGGTTGCAATCGAGTTGCTGCTGCGTATCTTCGGTATTGGCGACATCCGCCTGGAAAGCGTTGGAAAAGACTATTATTCTTACTACGGGAAAAAATTCAATTCATGGTATTGGGTGAACTCTCCGCATCTGACCTATACAGACAAAAACAGCGACTACACAATTGAAGTAAAAACCAACAGCCTGGGTCACCGTGAACGTGAGCCGGAAGAAGTATATGCAACTAAAGCGGGAATCCGGATAATCGCACTGGGCGATAGTTTTACCGAAGGCATGGGTACAGAGCAAGACAGTACTTATGTCCGGTATTTGGAAAACAAGGTTCGGACTATCGCTCCCGAAGTTGACTTCTACAATGCGGGCACCTCCGGGTCAGATCCTTTTTTTTGCTACGTGTTACTTCGCGACAAACTGCTGAAATACCAACCCGACATTGTTATTCAAACCATTAATGGGTCCGACTATACGGATTTTGTTTTGCGAGGCGGCTTTGAGCGCTTTAAGGCAGACTCCACAACCGTTTTCCACAATGCTCCGTGGCTGGAGCCTTTTTTTCATTACTGCTATATATTTCGGGTGATTCTGGCTCTTAACGGATATACTGGCGATATCCTGCAAAAAAGGGATGATTTTCTTCGAAACTGCGAAACAATAATAAATCCACAGTTCATTGCCCTTGCCGACAGTTTCCTAATGCTTGCTTCCAGAAACGGTTTCAAAATGCTGTTCGTGGCACATCCCGCGTATGGCGACTTCATGCTTAGAGAAGCTGAACGAATTCAGCAGCAACTTACAACCGTGCTTAGCGCTAAAGGACACTGCGTAGTTAACATCTGGCAGCCCATGAATGATGTGATGAAGGGAGATAATCTGCATCGTTACGGATATGAGCAGGATTTGCATTTTACATCCTTAGGCTATCAACTGATGGCAGAAACGATTTTCGAAGAAGTGGAAAAGAGATACCCCGGATTCTGGAAAGCAGGAGCAAATTTCCCCGACTGATTATAATGACTTTCACCCGGTTTTATTCGTCCGTCCTCATTAGCGCTTTTGCCCATTTCCGTATCTTTACCTCCGTAAGGTCATAAATTCTCATTCCGCTATAAAAACATGCCAGGCAAGACAACAGTGACGGTTGATTACAGAAGTGAGCCAGCGATTTACTTTTTCAAGGAAGTGAAATATAACGGGGCACACCCCAATTATTTCAACACCGAAGAATTTCCGTGGGTGAAAAAACTAGAAGAAAAGTATGATGAAATCATAAATGAATTGGGCGGATTGATTTACGGAAATGACAAAATGCCGAAAAACCTCAATCCGCCTTACCTGTCATCACCCGATGCGTGGAGAAACCTTTATTTCATGAACTTCCGGTGGTATGACCACAAAACCTGCCTTAAATACCCAAAGACATTCGCAATACTGCAATCCATTCCCAACTTGTCGCTGGCGGGAATTACGGTGCTGGAACCGCACTCAAAAGTGCTGCCCCACATCGGTGAAACCAATGCGATTATCCGGTGTCATTTCGGACTGAAGGTGCCCGGAAACTATTTGGATTGCGGCATGATGGTGAACGGAGAAAAGCGCGGGCAGCAAAATGGAAAAGTGCTCATGTTCAGCGATGCCCATCTGCATACTGCTTGGAACGACACCGATGAGAGAAGATTTATTCTCGTGTTTGACGTGGTGCAAGACCAATTCGCGCATAAAGCCGATTGGGTGTGCGCCAATGCGCTGGCAGCCCTCACCATTAAATATTTAGATGAAAAGATTCCGCTTATAAAACCTCTCCCAACTGGCATCCTGCGTGCCTTCCAGAAGATACTTGCCGCAGCGTGGCGCCTGTATTTGCCGGTTCAAAAACAATTCAAGTACTTTTATTTATTGAAAAAGCGAGTTACAGATTAAATTGTTTAAATCGTGAATGCAATTTCGTGGCCCGAAAACGAGAAGTTGTTGGTTCACATCCGCGAAAGCAAATATGACGGGTCGCTCCCCTGCTTCTACCCCGCCCATCTTTTTCCGGAAGTGGAGCCGCTGAAGAAAAATTGGAAAGCCATTCGCGATGAAGTTCTTACGTATGAACGACAACACGGGCTTATCAAGGGGCTTAACACCTACTCGCCTCCGGAACTCAGCAGCGAGGTGAGTTGGAGCAATATTTATCTCGAAAATTTCACCTGGCGGTTTCACAAAAACAGAAAATATTTTCCCGTCACGTGCGCTGCGCTCGATAAAATCCCTAACTGCACTTTAGCAGCCATCAGTGTGCTGTCGCCCCATTCAACCATTATGCCTCACTATGGCGATACCAACGGAATCATCCGCTGTCATCTCGGCCTGGTGATACCTGACAAGCACCCCGTATGCGGCATCCGCGTGGGCAAAGAGGAAATGGGATGGGCCGAAGGAGAGACGCTTTTTTTCACGGAAGCCCATCAGCACACTACCTGGAATAATTCAGACAAAAGAAGATATGTCCTGGTGGTTGACATCATTCCGCAAGGGCTGGCTGAAAGAAAAAGCGAGCTCTGCTCAAAAGTGCTTGGCGCCCAGACTTTCGTTTATTTCGAAAAACGCTTTCCTTTTCTGAAAAATATATCAGGTTCCGCTCTTAAAGCCACTCATTTATTGTTATCTGCGCTGTGGAGGATGTATCTGCCGGTACAAAGGCGCTTAAAGTTTTTGTAACTTAGAATCCAATTCATTCCGTCCATGAAAGTCTGCCTCATCCGCCCTTCCCAGCTTGTCACCCGCTCATCCATCGGGAACAAAGCGGCCGTGCCGCTGGGTATCGCCTTTCTCGGAGCCGCTCTTGAAAAAGCAGGTCATGAGGTAACTCTGATTGATGCCATTGCTGAAAACCCTGAAAGGTTAGAAGCGTTCATGGAGGAGGTTTATCTAAACGGCTTGAACAATGAAGAGACCATCCACCGCATTCCGGCAGATGCTCAAGTCATCGGATTCAGCCTGATGTTCAGCATGAACTGGCTGAACGATCGCGAACTTATCAAGCTGACCAGGAAAAAATTTCCAGATGCGTTCATCATTGCCGGGGGCGAGCATATCACCGCCCTGCCTGAGTTTTCAATCAAACAAACCAACGGCTGCATTGACGCCTGTGTTTTAGGCGAGGGTGAATTAACCATCATTGATTTGCTCGATGCAGTTATTGCTAATAAACCGCTGAATGAAGTGCCGGGCATCCTGCTCAACCACAATGGTGAAATTTTGAGGACACCGCCCCGGAAACGCAAAATAGAAATTGATGAGTTGCCTTGGCCTGCATGGCACCTGCTGCCAGTAAAAGAATATTTTGAGCACGGCATGGTGTTTGGAGTTGACCGCGGCAACTGCCTGCCGCTGATGGCTTCGCGCGGTTGTCCTTACCAATGCACGTTTTGCTCAAGCCACGACATGTGGGGCACCCGCTATGTTCTGCGCAGCGTGGCGGATGTGGCAAATGAAATCGAATGGCTCCACAAAAAATTTCACGTTCAGAATATTGATTTCTATGACCTAACGGCCATCGTGAAGCGCGACTGGATTGTGGAGCTTTGCCGCGAAATTATTTCGCGCAAGCTGCCCATCACGTGGCAGTTGCCCTCAGGCACCCGCAGCGAAGCGATAGATAAAGAGGTGGCTGAGCTGATGTATCAATCGGGGTGCAGGAATGTGACTTACGCGCCCGAGTCAGGCTCAGATAAGCTGCTGAAGATTATCAAGAAGAAAGTGAAACTCTCCAGCCTGCTGCAATCAGCCAGGGATTCAGTGAAAAGCGGGCTGAATGTGAAGGTGAATATCATTGTCGGCTTGCCCGATGAAACCCATGCGGATATTTGGAGAACTCTCCTGTTCCTTGTGAAATGCAGTTGGATAGGCGTGCATGACACCACTCCCGGATTGTTTTATCCTTATCCCGGAAGTGTTTTGTTTAACAAGCTGTTTGAATCGGGCGATATCTCATTGAAGGACGACACCTACTTTCACCGCCTGATTTTCACCGATTCTTTAACACGCAATTATGCTTACAACAAAAACATGAGCATCCACTGGGTGCGGTTTTATGAGGTGATGGTGCTGTTGATTTTTTATGGCACCAACTATTTGTTTCGCCCCATGCGCTTTTTGAAGACTGTCAAAAATATTTTCACCCGCAAATACGAATCGCGCCTTGAAATGACCTTTGCCGACTGGTTGAAGGAGAATAAACTCGCGCCTAACTCCAAAGCGATGATGCAAGGGCAGGGGGCGTAGTTACAGCTTGCTCTTATAATTGTAAGTATCGGGGCGCCATGGCAGCATCGTTTCAATGAGCCACGGCTTGGTGGCAAGCAGGAAACACGTAGCCAGCATTTTTGAAGAAGTAAATCCAGAAAGCAAAGCCGCAAATTTATAAGCCATGCCAATCGTGTCGGTTACATTCTCCACCTGGTGCCACACGAACGAGGGGAAATAAAGCACGTCACCGGCATTTAGGATCACCTCATGTTGCCTGGCGTGCTTCAGCAAAGGAAATTTCGGGTCGTTAAGGTTATGTGGGTCGGCTTCGCTGTAAAAGTAATTATATCTGCGCGGGCGGGCATGGATGAACAGACGGTTGTTCGTGTCATAAAATATCCAGCGCTTGGTGCCCGTCACCTGCACGAACACCGTGGTTGCAAAGCCATCGTGAATAGGCGTGAGGGTGTCTTTTCCGCCCATGAAAAAATAGAACAATTCATTTTGGGCAAACCTTACCTTAAATTTCCGCAGCCATTGAACATCAAAATCATTGCGCAACTCTGATTTTTCATCCACAATGCGCGAGAATTTCAAATATTGTTTGGATCCTGCCTTCAGATTTTTAATGTAATCTCTAAGCTTAATCACATCATAAGCCTGATCGGTATCTTTCACCAACCCGGGGTTGTTAATCAGAACGACATCTTCGTTGCCATACTGTTCGGCAAAATAGTCGAAGCTCCATTTCTTGCAACAACCCCACTCGGAGGCAGCACCTCTGAATATTTTTGGATAATAGGGGTGTCCCAAAGGCTCCGTCCAAGTCCCCTTTTTGTAATCGAGAATTTTAAACGTTTCGCCATTCGGATACGTGGATGCATACATATCAATTTTATTGAACAGCTTTTTCTCAGCTGCTCCGAAAAGTTTGTTGTACCATTTTTCGCCAAGGAAATGCTCAGCTAGAAATAGTGCATTGTAGGTCCACCAGTCCGTGGTTGTAACATTAGTTGGCTTCATATTCGATTATCCTCCTGAAAGTTAATTTAAACGTGTGAATGAACAGTTTGAAGGCAATTTGCAAATTTATAAAGTTTTGCATCTTGTGAGGCTGATGAAGATTCATCAGACAGACTATCTGCTTGTGTTTTCCAATAATTCTGTAAATCTTTATGGAGGATTTCAATAATTAACACGGCTATAATTCGCAAAACCAAATTTATGAACAAGGAATTTATTCTCGGATGGGGTTGTATTTTCCTTTCTGCGCTTTTTGATTGCTTCACGATTTTCGTAGTGAAATGGAGAGCAAATTTTGTTGGAAAATTTGAATTCGTATCCCTTGAGTATGCAATCAACTATGCGCTCACATTTATACAACATCCGCTGGTGTGGCTTTGCGCGCTCAGCTTTTTCCTGGGCCCATTGTTCGGCTACATCGGCTTGACGAGAATTGATTTAACCACCGCCTATCCGGTGAGCATCACCTTGCACATCATCTTCACCTTCCTTTTCGGTATCTTCCTGCTGCATGAGCCGATGCACCTTTACAAAATGATTGGAGTAAGCCTGATGTTCACCGGCTTGTATTTCTTTTTCAAAAGCTGAATATTCTTTGATGAAGAAAGTATCCATCATCATTCCCTGCTATAACGAAGCGCAGGTGTTGCCCAAAAGCATCATGCAATTACTGACTCTGAAAGATGAAATCAAAAGCAAGGGCTGTGAAGTGGAGTTTGTGATGGTGAACGATGGCTCAACGGATGATACCTTGAATAAGCTTGTTCAATTCAAAAGCGAAATGCCGGAGCAAGTACGCATTGTACAACTAACCGGCAACTTTGGCTCTTACAACGCGTTGCTGGCGGGATGCCATTACGCCACGGGCGATTGCTGCGTGCAGCTTCACGCTGACTTGCAGGATCCGCCCAGCCATATCCCGCTGATGATTGATCATTGGATGAGCGGCTTCAAACTGGTGATCGGGCAGCGCGTGAAGCGCGAAGCGGAAGATTTGTTTTACGGCATCAGCGCCAGGATTTATCACCTGATGATGAAAAATGCGATGCCCTATATCCCCGATGGCGGGTACGACCTCATTCTTTTCGACCGGGAAATCTGTGACCACCTGGTAAGAATCAATGAAACCAACACGAATCTCGTTTACCTTATCAGTTGGCTGCGTTATCCGTATGCAGTGGTGCCGGTTATCAGAGGTTCACGCAGGGACGGCAAGTCGAAATGGAACTTCCCGAAAAGGACAAAGCTGGTGATTGACTCATTCGTAGCTTTCTCTTACCTGCCCATCCGCATTGTCACATTAACGGGCATCCTGTCCGTCTTCGCCTTTATAGCAGCGAGCGTATTGGTATTCACCGTTCCGTGGTTCACCGTCTGGCACTGGGTGGCAGCCTTGCTGACAATGATGCTTTTCGTAAACCTGAGCATCATTGCAGAATATTTATGGAGAGATCTGGAAGCATCCCGCAAGCGACCGCCCTTTGTGGTGGATAAGGTGTTTTAGGAACCCCTTCTGCTTCAAGACCCCGGAGGGGTCTTAGGTTGGTAGAACCAGATAGCCGAAAGATACTCGACCCCGTTAGGGGTCGCACCGAAAGTGCGAATAATTATCGTGCACCGTTTAGAGCCGTTATTTCAGCCTGAGCGATTGGCTGTTGAATAATTTTCTTCCGTAAAGGCTCAGCATCAGGCGGGCGCTTTCCATTCCATCCTTCCATGTCATTTTTGAATCGCCATGCGCTCTTGACGGCAGCCCGATGGGTATCTCAAACACCTTTTTCCCGTTGACATGCAGAATGAACAGGCTTTCGAAAAAAAAGGCGTAGCCCTCTGATTGCACCAGCGAAAAAAGATGTCGGTCAATGCTTTGAAGGTTATATAGCCTGAACGCATTGCTGGCATCATAGGGCATATCCAAAAGTTCAGAAGTAAAGAAGTGACCAAGCCGCGTCAGCGATTTCCGGAACAGGCTCCAGGTGGCAAGGCTGTCTTTTTTCAGGTATCTGGAGCCTACGATAACATCCGCGCGGCTCCTGTTATGCAGAAAATCGAAAATGTATTCAGGCGAATGGGTGAAATCGCAATCCATCGTGAGCAACAACTCATACCC
>DATLYB010000457.1:0-9883 GCA_035575215.1 Chitinophagales bacterium | reverse complement strand
CCTGCTGCTGAAATCCGAATCAATTGCACATGAGGCAAATCTGAAAGATGATTATTCAAAAATCAAAGCCGCAGCCGCCCAGCAAAAAGATGAACGGGAATTTACTCGCTGGCTCAGTGAAAAAGCGAAGGACACGTATGTTTATGTTCACCAATCATACCACCATTGCAACCTGATGAACAAATGGATAAAAACGGAGCATGTTGTGGAGAAAAAGTATGATTGACGCTGCTCGGATAGTTTTTTTAGCCTGACCAGTAAACTGAAAACTTTATCGGAATTTTGATGGAACAACCATTTACCAAAAGAAAACACACATGAACAAATTCACTTCTGATGTGGAAGCCGTCAACTCGCTGGCTGCCTCTTATAAAAAACTGAAGGAAGAAATCGGCAAAGTGATTGTCGGGCAAGAGAAGGTTATTGAAACGGTGATGATTTCCATTTTTTGTGATGGACACAGTCTGCTGGTGGGCGTTCCCGGTTTAGCTAAAACCCTACTGGTGAGCACGATTGCACAGGCGCTTGAGCTCAGCTTCAAACGCATTCAGTTCACCCCTGACCTGATGCCCTCCGACATCACAGGCTCTGAAATACTGGACGAGCACCGCCAGTTTCACTTTAACCGCGGACCGGTATTTGCCAACATCGTGCTGGCAGATGAAATCAACCGCACTCCACCCAAAACGCAGGCTGCCCTGCTCGAAGCCATGCAGGAGCGCTCGGTAACCGCAGGCGGAGCCACTCACAAATTAGACCTTCCCTTCTTCGTGCTTGCCACGCAAAATCCCATTGAACAGGAAGGAACTTATCCCCTGCCGGAAGCGCAGCTCGACCGGTTCATGTTCAACATCATTGTGGATTACCCTAAATATGAAGAGGAGCTGCTCGTGGTGAAGTACACCACTTCGGTGAGGGAGGTCGCTGTCAACAAGTGCATGCACGCCAAAGACATTCTCGAATTCCAGAAGCTGATTCGCAAGATACCCGTTGCTGACAATGTGCTTGAATATGCCGTGACGCTTGCCTCCAAAACGCGCCCCCACACCCCCAAGGCGACCGAATTCGTCAACAACTACCTCACGTGGGGCGCTGGACCGCGGGCATCACAGTTCCTGGTGCTTGGCGCAAAGTGCCATGCCGCTCTTCATGGCAAATATTCACCTGACATCGAAGACGTGCAGGCTGTTGCCTTGCCTATCCTGCGCCACCGCGTGGTGAAGAACTATAAAGCCGAAGCCGAAGGCATCAATGTAGATGACATTTTCAAGAAGCTCTTCTAACACCCGCGATTAAGCGAACCTCGCGGAACACCTTCAGCCAGTCATTCCACTTTAACCTGCCGGTATTCGTGTTCTGCCTGCTGGGATGATAGGAGCTGAGCAGTATTTTTCCATCCCTGAGCCTGAACTTTTTCCCGTGAGAAAATTCGAGCCGTTTCAGCGAGTGAAGACGACAGTAGCGGCTGAATGCAATTTGCCCCAGGCAGAGAACGACTTTCACATTCGGCAGCAATTCGATTTCTTTTTCGAGATAATCAGAACAGTTTTCCATCTCGGAAGGAAGGGGCTTATTACCGGGCGGAGCGCACCGGCAAACTGCGGTAACGAAAACTTTTTTTAACACAAGCCCGTCATCCCTGCTGAAACTTGCGGGCTGATTTGCAAAACCTGTTTCGTACAGAGCGCGGTAAAGCCAGTCGCCCGATGAATCGCCCGTAAACATTCTTCCGGTCCGGTTAGCTCCGTGTGCCGCAGGCGCAAGTCCGATGATGAGCACTTCCGCATTCGGATCACCGAAGCCGGGAACCGGCTTTCCCCAATACCGCCAGTCATTGAATCGTTTTACTTTTTTCTCTGCAACTTCACGTCTGAATTCAACAAGACGCGGACAACGCCTGCAGTTTACGATTTGCTTAGCGAGGGCGGCAAGCTGTGCCGTTTGCGGATTGGTTTTAATTTTCATTGACTGAACTAAATTGGAATTGCATACATGACGAAGGTAAAAGAAACCAGGCGTCTTTTCATTGCTATCAACCTTCCGGAGCCTGTCCGAAATGAGCTTGCAGCAGTGGGTTCCTTCTTCCGGAATCCCGCAGTGAGGTGGACGCCCGCTGAAAATTTGCATATCACGCTGCACTTCATCGGTGAAACCCGATTGGATGAAATTCATCAGCTCAGGAAAAAAATAACGGCTGTCACGGCAGGCGCTTCCTCTTTTGAAATCACGCTGGATAGACTGAAAGTAATAAAGAAACACGGACGACCGGTGATGATTTGGGCACGCATGCAGGCAGGCGAAGGCTTTCAACTGCTTGCATCGCAGTTGCAAAAAAATCTTCCCGGAGATGATACCGGGACACCGGTTCCGCATGTGACGCTTGCGAGAATCAAAAAAGGAATTCTGCCGGATATCCCAGCCATGCCGGATGTGAAGCAGCTATCATGGCATGTACACAAGTTTGAATTAATGAATTCAGAACCGGGCAATCCCGCTCCGGTTTACAGCATTGTAGAAAGCTATGAGCTGAAGTTCGCGCAATGACCGGCTGTTATCTTATTTCACTTCCCTCCTTAATCTCCCCTGCCGGACTTACAAACGTCAGCTTCCCCTCGGCATCTTCCGCCATCAGAATCATGCCGTGCGATTCAATGCCTTTTATTTTTTTGGGAGCAAGGTTGGCAACGAGACTCACCTTCTTGCCGATGATTTCCTCCGGCTTGAAGAACTGGGCGATGCCGGAAACTATGGTTCTTTTTTCATAGCCGATGTCAACCTGAAGTTTCAAAAGCTTGTCGGCATTCTGCACCTTTTCTGCTGAAAGGATTTTTCCCACGCGTAAATCCATTTTTGAAAATTCATCATAGCTGATGGGCGGCTTTCCGTTTTGCTTCGTTTCAGCCACCGGAGAGGCAGCGCTGGCATTGCCGTAGAGTTTGTCAATTTGTTTGCGAATAATGTCATTCTCGATTTTTTCAAAAAGGAATTCCGCAGCATCAAGCCGGTGTCCGGCATTCAACAACTGCTGGCTGGCTGCATCCCTCCAGGTAAACGTGCTCTCCGCAATATTCAGCATCTTGCGTATCCGGGCAGATGTGAACGGGAGAAAAGGCTCAATCAGCACGGAAAGTGAAGCGATGAGCTGAAGGTGAGCAAACAACGTCTGACGGACACCGGCTTCATCCGACTTGAATTTTTTCCAGGGCTCGGCATCGGTGAGGCTTTTATTCGCTGAACGGACAATATCAAAAACACCGGTGAGGGCATCCCTGAATCTGAATTCATCCAGCAAGGCTTCAATGTTTTTCACCGCGTCTTGCAATGTGCCAACTGCCGCTTCTCCGTTTGCTTCCGGCACCAAGCCGTTGCAATGCTTATGTGTCAATACGAGCACGCGGTTGACATAATTTCCCAGCGTAGCGACCAGCTCGTTATTATTCCTTGCCTGAAAATCTTTCCACGTGAATTCGCTGTCTTTCGTTTCGGGCATGATGGAGCACAATACATACCGCAGCACATCTTCCTTTCCGGGAAATTCATCCAGATATTCATGCAGCCAGATTGCCCAGTTACGCGAGGTGGAGAGTTTGTTTCCTTCGAGATTCAGAAATTCATTGGCGGGAATATTTTCAGGGAGAATAAAACTCCCTTCCGCTTTCAACATCGCAGGAAAAATGATGCAATGAAAAACGATATTGTCTTTGCCGATGAAATGAATGAGGCGGGTGCTTTTGTCTTTCCAATATTTTTCCCAATCCCTTGTCAGCGCTTTGGTGGCAGAGATGTAGCCGATAGGCGCATCGAACCACACGTATAAAACTTTTCCTTTGGCATCAGGCAGGGGCACCGGAACACCCCAATCCAAATCGCGTGTGACGGCTCGGGGCTGCAAGCCCTGGTCGAGCCATGATTTGCATTGTCCGTAAACATTCGGCTTCCAAACTTCCTTTTTGCTTTCTATCCATTTACCGAGCCATTCCTTTTGATATTTATCCAGCGGCAGAAACCAGTGCGTGGTTTTTTTCTTCACCGGAGGTTTTCCGGAAAGCGTTGAGCGGGGATTAATCAAATCCGAAGGACTCAGGCTTTTGCCGCACTTTTCACACTGGTCGCCATACGCCTTGTCGTTGCCGCAGTTGGGGCAGATGCCTTCGATATATCTGTCAGCAAGAAATTGTTTTGCCTCCTCGTCATAAAACTGTTCGCTTTCTTCCCTGATGAATTCGCCTTTTTTATTCAGCGTGAGGAAAAATTCAGAAGCCGTTTCGTAATGCAGTTTGTCGGAGGTGCGGTAATAAATGTCGAAGCTGATTCCGAACCGCTCGAATGTTTTTTTAATCAACGGATGGTAGAAGTCAACCACCTGCTGCGGGGTCTTGCCTTCGTTTTTCGCGCGCAGCGTAATCGGGATGCCATGCTCATCGGAGCCGCAGATAAATTTCACATCTTCGCCTTTCAGCCGCAGATAACGCACATAAATATCAGCCGGCAGATACGCCCCGGCAATGTGCCCGATATGAAGCGGTCCGTTGGCGTAGGGAAGGGCGGCTGTTACTAAATATCTTTTGGGTGTATTCAAGACACATCTATTTTTGAAAGGCTTACAAATATAGGAATAGTGCCTCGTGCTCCGGCACCGTGCTCCGTATAAAGAAGAATGCAACAAGCAATGCACTGAATAGTATGAAAAGCATCACGCCTTCTTATCTCAAACCCGGTGATAAAATCGCCATTGTATCCACAGCCAGAAAGCTGAGCGGGAGAGCGGTGGATTTTGCGGTTAGAAAAATCAGGACGTGGAAATTGAATCCTGTGCTTGGAAAAACAGTGGGCATTGCGCTTCATCAATTTGCAGGGGACGATTGGACACGCGCAGGAGATTTTCAGCGCATGCTTGATGATGATGAAATCAAAGCTATTCTCTGCGCGAGGGGCGGATATGGGACCGTAAGAATCATTGACAAGCTTGATTTTCAGCATTTCAGGCAACATCCAAAATGGCTCATCGGTTTTAGCGACATTACGGTTTTACACGCGCATATTCATTCCCAATTCAACATCGAAAGCCTTCACGCATCCATGCCTTTGAATTTCAGCAGGAATACAAAAGCTTCACTGGACAGCCTGCGTGATGCGCTGTTCGGCAAACAGCTGCGGTATCACGTGAAGCCGCATCGCCTCAATGTTTTCGGAAAAGCAAAAGGACAACTGGTGGGCGGAAATCTTTCTGTTCTTTACAGCATCAGCGCCTCCCGTTCCGATTTGATGACGGCCGGAAAAATTCTTTTCCTTGAGGACGTGGATGAATATCTCTACCACATTGACCGCATGATGATGCAGTTGAAGCGCTCCGGAAAGCTTCGTAATCTTGCCGGAATGATTATCGGAAGTTTCACCAAAATGAAAGATAATAGAGTGCCTTACGGAAAAAATGCGCTCGAGATTGTTGCGGAACATGCAGGCAGCTTCGGGTTCCCTCTTGCTTTCGGGTTTCCTGCCGGTCATATTGACGACAACAGAACGTTAATCATGGGAAGAAACGCTGAACTCATTATTAATAAAAGAGGAAGCAGCCTGAATTTTCTGTAGAATTGCTGCCTATTTGCGCACCGATGGTAAATCAGCGGATAGCCGCCTGACGAAGCAGGTGAATTTAGATTTTCAGATATGGAAGCCATACGGCATTTTATTGAGTCATTCTTGAATGCAACGACACCGCTGGAAGTAACCGGATTCGCATTTGCCGCCCTCTATGCGATTTTAGCCAGCTATGAAAAGGCATGGTGCTGGCCCGCGGCAATCGTCAGCACCGGCATTTTCACCTATATGTGCTACCTGGATAACATCAAGCTGCAAGCCGTATTGCAATTGTTTTATCTGGTGATGGCATTTTACGGATGGTATGAATGGACATTTGGAAAAAGAAACACGCAGCCGCTAAGAATCATTTCATTTCCGGCAAAAAAAATACTACGGATGATAATAATCGGAATACCCTTCGTAATCGCAGGCGGACTTATTGACAGCTATTATGATGCAAGCCTTCCATGGCTTGACAGCATCATCACCGTTTATTCGTTAATTGCCACGTGGATGGTGGCTCGAAAAGTTCTTGAAAACTGGCTGTTCTGGATAGTGATTGACCCGCTGAGCATCTGGCTGTTTGCTGCCCGCGGGCGTTTGCTCATTGGACTTCTCTTTCTCATTTACACGCTTATCGCGATTTTCGGATATTACAAATGGCGCAGGCTGATGCAGCGGCAGGCAGCGGCATCATCCTGAGATTCGCGTGAGTGCTCAGGCAATTCGAGTTTGCGGATGTGGTGCAGGAATTGGAGTTGTCGAAGAAGGAATTGTTGCTATTGAGCATTTTGAGAAGGAACTTAAAAGTCTGCCCAAAAAGAGCGAGGCATGTTAACCATAAATCACGTACAATGAAGTTACTTTTGCCTCTCCCGTGAGGGAACGAAACGGAAAGCCCACGGACCCTGCGTTTGGCTTGGAGTGTTAGTGCGATGACTTGGAGTGAAGCACCCGACCCAGCCGAAGCGTGGCTTCCCGGTCTGAACAATTAAAAAACAAAACAACATAAAAACCCATGTCAACCACAACCACAGCCACTCACGTCCTCAAAGGCGGTGAATTCCTGATAAAAGAATCACAGCCTGAGGAGATTTTCACCCGCGAAGAGCTCAACGAAGAGCAGCGCATGATTCAGGATATGGTAAACGGCTTCATCGAGAAGGAGGTTTACCCCGTGCTTGAACGGCTTGAACTCCAGGAGGAGGGGCTCACCGTATCGCTGCTGCACAAGGCGGCTGAGCTGGGCTTGCTCGGCATGGCGATTCCCGAAGAGTATGGCGGCTTCGGCAAAGACTTCAACACCAACACCGTGATGATGGAAACGATGAGCCACGCGGGCTCGTTCAGCGTCTCGCTGGGCGCCCACACAGGCATCGGCACCCTGCCGATTCTCTATTTCGGCACACAGGAGCAGAAGAAAAAATATCTGCCCAAGCTGGTGACGGGAGAATTGAAAGCCTCCTACTGCCTCACCGAGCCCGGCAGCGGCAGCGATGCGCTGGCGGCAAAATCACGCGCTGACCTCGCGCCTGATGGCAAGCATTACACTCTCAACGGGCAGAAGATGTGGATTACCAACGCGGGCTTTGCGGACATCTTCATCGTATTCTGCAAGATTGACGGTGACAAGTTCAGCAGCCTGATTGTGGAGCGCAGCATGCCCGGCTTCACCGTGGGTGCCGAGGAGAAGAAGCTCGGACTGAAGGGCAGCACCACGCGGCAAATCTTTTTTGAAAATGTGAAAGTGCCCGTGGAGAATGTGCTGGGCGAAATCGGGCAGGGGCATAAAATCGCGTTCAGCATCCTCAACATCGGGCGGTTCAAGCTGGGCGCGGGCACGCTCGGTGGCGCCAAGAAAGTGTTCGGCATGGCAGTGCGATACGCCAACGAGCGCAGGCAGTTTGGCGTGCCCATCGGCACCTTTGGCGCCATTAAGCACAAGCTGGGCGAGATGGCTGCGCGGATTTACGCGCTCGACTCCATGGTCTATCGCACCAGCAATATGATAGACGGGAAAGAAAAACAACTGATGGCTGACGGCAAGGACTACGCCACCGCTCTGCAGGGCGCGGCTGAGGAATATGCCATTGAGTCGAGCATCCTGAAAGTGTATGGCTCGGAAACTACCGGCTATGTGGTGGATGAGGCGCTGCAAATTCATGGAGGCATCGGCTATTCGGAGGAATATCCCATTGCGCGCGCCTACCGCGATGTGCGCGTGAACCGCATTTACGAGGGAACCAATGAAATCAACCGGATGCTCATCGTAGATATGCTGATGAAAAAAGCCATGAAAGGGCAGCTCGACCTGATGACGCCCGGCATGGCAATACAGAAAGAGCTGACCCAGGTGCCGCAGGCGGGCAATGGCGAAACCGGTCCGTTTGCCGCTGAGCACAAGGCGCTGAAAAACCTCAAGAAAGCCGCCCTGCTCGTAATTGGCAGCGCGGTGAAAACGCTGATGATGCAGCTCAAAGACGAACAGGAAATCCTGCTCAACATTGCCGATATGCTCATCGAATTATATGCCTGCGAATCCATGCTGCTGCGCACCGAGAAGCTGATTGCAACGAAGGGTGAAGCCGCCACCGTAGCGCAGCAGGCAATGGTGAGGCTCTACTTCAGCGATGCCGCAGAGCGCATGAGCCTGCATGGGAAACATGCGCTGGCTGCGTTTGCTGCGGGCGATGAATTGAAAATCATGCTCATGGGACTGAAGCGCTTCACCACCTTCGAACCGGTGAACACCAAAGAGCTGAGGCGGAAAGTGGCGGATAAGGTATTGGCGGAGAATGGATGGTGTTTTTGAGAGGTAATTTGCAGAATTGAGAATATCTGCATCCCACATGCGCCAACGGTATCCGATACCCGCAGCACCTGCCGCGCAGCACGGATGACATGATTCATGCAGCAGAAAAACAAGCGGATATATGCAATATGCAAAGCGTTGTAAGACGCGGGCAGGTGCGAAAGACCTGAGAACGGCTTTCATGAGCCGAAGCCGGGAAGAATAACGCGCGTAAGCAGGAGATAGATTTTTTCCTTCGCCCGGACACGGGGGGCAAGAATAAGCGAGCGCAGCAGCGAGTTAAAAGCCTTCCATCTTCTGCCGGTGTGGAGGTAGTGCTGCGATAGCCGGAACCACGCGCTGGCTAACACTTTTTTTCTGACCGCAGATGAGATATATCCTGCCGTGTCTTCCGAAATAATTTTCTCCATTATGGCAAGATGCGCTTTATAGCTGCTTTCGTTCCCCACGTTCACCGTTCTTCCGGAGTGTGTCACAAAAGCCACCGTGAAATCCCGGTTGTAAATCACGGGGAACTCCTTCAGCACGCGCACCCATAAATCAAGGTCTTCGCCAACCGTGAGAGACGGATTGAACCGGTGCTTTTCCAGAATGCTGCGGTGGACGCAGGTGCGGGGCGAGCCGGGCGTCACCTGTACCACCCATTCAATGGCGTTCCGCGCTTCCACCGGGTAGCTTTCGATGCGGGTAACCCTCCCTCCGGCATCTTCCACCGTGTCGCAATACAGCATGGCAACCGGAAAATTCTCGGCCGTGATTTTTTTGTAGAATGACTCGAGGTGTGCAGGCAGGTAGTAATCATCACTGTCAAGAAAGCAGATATACTGTCCCTTGGAATTTTTTATTCCTGTATTCCTTGCCGCGCTGCGCTCCTGGTTGGGCTGATAGATGTAGCGGATGCGCGGGTCGGCAAATGATTCAACTACCTGCCGGGTATTGTCGGTGGAGCCGTCATCAACAATAATCAACTCCCACGATGCGAAAGTTTGATTGATGACGCTTTCAACAGGTCTGCGCAGCATGTGCCCGCGATTGTACGTGGGAATTATTACGGAAAAAAAAGGATTCATCGGGTCATTGGCTGATTGGTTGAAAACATGCCTCGCTGCATCACCGCGCCTTAAAATAAACTTCTATTTCTTCAGCTATCCGCTCGGATGCATTGCCGTCCCACAGCGGAGTCTTTACTGATTTTTTTCTTTCTCCCTCAGCAATTTTATTCACCATCTCCACCACCACAGTGGGAATCAGCTCTGCCAGCGTGTTGGTGCCCTGCTCAATGGTGATTTTCAATTCGGTGGTTCTTCTGAGGGTGATGCAGGGGATATTGAGGAAGGAGGTTTCAATCTGCACGCCCCCCGAATCACTGAGCACGCAACTGCTTTCTTTCAGCAACTTCAGGAAATCTATATATCCTTTCGGCTCGGTCAGGATAATTCCTTTTCCGTTCAGCTCATTGAGCAGCTTCCATTCGCGCAGTCTTCCGAGCGT
>DATLYB010000456.1:0-2348 GCA_035575215.1 Chitinophagales bacterium | reverse complement strand
ACGCCTTTTCGCCTTCCTGGCGCTCTTCGAACTGCTCACCGCCTTCTTCGTAATTTCTGCTGAACTCATCGAAGTCATACTCAGGAAGCAGGTCGGTCTTCACGTGATTTACCACTTCGTTCAGCGCATCCATGAATTTGTTGAAGTCTTCTTTGTAGAGGAACACTTTATGGCGGTCGTACCCATCTTCATGGAAGCGCTTTTTACTTTCCGTGATGGTGATGTAGTAATCATTTCCCCGCGTTGTTCTCACATCAAAGAAATATGTTCTTCTTCTTCCCGCGCGTATCGTTTTTGAATACACGGCCGGTGACTTTCTGTTTTCGTTCTCCACGTTTTTGTTTTTTTACGTCCGAAAGCTACACAAATGTATTTTCCCATCCAAATGTAAGGAAAAAAATGTCATAGCGGGTAATTCTACATTATATCAATCCGGCAGCCTGAACGAAACCCCGCATCCCACAAAATAATCAGGTGCATTGGCGGTGATGCCAACGCCTCCTGATAGATCCAGAAGCAGGTTGGTTTTTGCCAAAAAGGTCAATCCACCGTCAGCCGAATGTTGCGAAGCTGATTTCTGCGGGATAAAGCCATAAACCTCGGCATACGCTCCCAGTTTGCCGGTAATCGAAAAGCCGGTAGTGAGCGTGTAAATGAAAGCAGGCTCAGGGCTTTCGCCATCCCATTCCATGCCGGCATTATATCCAAGCGACATCCAGTCGGCAATTGTATGCTGAAAAGTGAACCGGAAGTTGAAGGTGGCGTAGTCCGGCTGGAATTGTTCGGATGCCAGCCACGGAATTCCCGCGTGACCAATTAAAGCCGCCTCGGGGCGCGCCTTTCTTTGCTCAAATAATTTCACCTTCAATCCGGCTTCTATGGGATGCACTCCGAGGTAGCCCTCCTCCTCCGAAATGTGTTTTACTGTTTGCGTTTCGGTGATGAGACGCAGCTCTACATTATCAAGGGCTCCGTATTTCAGCAGGAGGGATGGATGTACAATAACTTTTGTGGCATCGTCTGATTCGAATACAAAGCCGGTCTCCGCTTGAAAATGCCTTTTGGGCACGAGAAAAGGCGTTTCGGTCTGGTCGGGGCGGTCAGCCTGAAGGGGGGGTGTCTGCGCACGGTGTTCCAGAAACACCCACATCAGTACAAGACAAAGAGGCAGGCGCATTTTTTTCTCCAAATCTAAATATATATTTAGACATGACTAAAATTATTTTAAAAATAAGCAGGAAAGCTTTTAAGGGGAATCAAATCCCCTTGAGGTGAGCGGTATAATTAAACCATACCAGTTCGAAGCCATGAGAATTATAGATGAGCTTGTAAAGCGAAAGGTTTTGATGCGGATAATCGTCCATCCGGCTCAAATCATCACCCAGCATGGTGCATAGCAGTGAGCGGATGGCGCGCCCGTGGCTGCAAATGAGAATTTTCTTTTCCACCGAATGTTTCAGAATGTCATCGAGGAAGCGCAATTGGCGCAGCTGCAACTCCCTGGGGCTTTCTCCTCCCGGAATCCTTTCATCCAAAATTCCCGAGCGCCATTTCTTCAGCATTGCCATGTACTCTCTTGAAGCAGCCGAGTCAGGTAATTTGCCTTCATAGATTCCCCAACTGATTTCGTCCAGCTCAGGGTAATGGTAGATGGAATATCCTTCATCAGCAAACGGCTGAACGGTCTGCTTGGTGCGGGTAAGAGCTGAAGTGTAAATTATCTCAAAGCCTTCATGGCTGAAGTGCTCAAAGAATGCCGCTGCCTGCCGTTTGCCCAATGCATTAAGGTGGGAGTCCACGCCTCTGCCCTGCACGATGCCTTGTTTGTTCAAATCGGTTTCTCCGTGGCGGATGATGTAGATTTCTTTTTTCATGGGTGTGCATCAGATATAATTTGCAAACCTACCCCAATGGTTACAAACAACAAACAGACTTATTTTAACAGAGTCAACAGCTTTATCCGGTTTGAATAATACGCCTAAATTCGGACCTCGCTGCCATGAAAGCCGATTGGTTCACCACGTGGTTTCATTCGCCTTATTATGAGATGCTGTATTACAAGCGCGACCGGGCAGAGGCAAAGCAATTCATTGATGCGCTGCTTGATTACCTGCGTCCCGCCCCCCATGCCGCCTTTCTCGACCTTGCCTGCGGAAGCGGAAGACATGCGGTGTACCTCGCCTCAAAAGGCTATGAAGTGACGGGCATTGATTTGTCAGACGAATTGATTGAAAAAGCCAAATTCTATGAAAATGACAACCTGACTTTCTACGTGCATGACATGCGCAACGAATTTCGCATCAACTATTTTGATTACACTCTGAACCTCTTTACCAGCTTCGGCTATT
>DATLYB010000455.1:0-5397 GCA_035575215.1 Chitinophagales bacterium | reverse complement strand
TTAAGAAGAAGGAGAAGAAAAAATGAACAAGCCTCGCTCCCGCCCCCCTCTCCTTCGGAGAGGGGAATACAAGCCCCGACACTTTGAATCGGCTTTTGAAAACTTAGACATTAAACTTTAAACTATTTAATGATTACCCTCCCTGTTTTAGAATTATCTTATATAGTTGCTTCCATCACCTTCATTCTCGGATTGAAGATGCTCAGTCATCCCGATACGGCACGGAGGGGAAACATTATTGCCGCAGCAGGCATGTTCCTTGCGATTTTCACCACGATTTTTTTGTATGAAAAGGAAGGGCAGAAGCTCGGCAACCACGCATGGATTTTCGGAGGAATGCTTTTGGGAACCGTCATCGGTTATGCAATGGCAAAAAAAGTAAAGATGACCGCCATGCCGCAAATGGTATCTTTCTTCAACGGGATGGGCGGAGCGTGTGCAGCAGTCATTTCCATTGTTGAATTCAACCACCTCCTCCGCAATGGCGGAAGCGTTCCGGTGGGGATGGGAATCGTGATGATTCTGGGTTTAATCATCGGCAGCGTTTCATTTTCAGGCAGCATGATAGCATACGGAAAACTCGAAGAGAAAATCAAGGACAAGGCGCTGCCCCTCAACCAGGTTGTCAATATCGGCTTAATGGCAATCATCCTTATTCTTAGCGGATATTTCATCTTCATGGATGTGTCCACGACATTATTATATGTGATACTCGGATTGTCGCTGGTGTATGGCGTCAGCTTCGTAATGCCTATCGGAGGTGCAGACATGCCGGTGGTGATTTCGCTGCTCAACTCGTTCACGGGCATGGCAGCTGCTTTCGGAGGTTTTCTTTACAGCAACCAGGCGATGCTCACGGGTGGCATCCTGGTCGGCTCAGCGGGCACCATCCTTACCATCTTGATGTGCAAAGCCATGAACCGCTCCCTGATGAACGTGATTATAGGTTCATTCGGTGGCGGTGGAGGCAACGCATCAAAGGCAGGACATGACGGCACAATTAAAGAAATCTCAGTGAGCGATGCCGCCATCCTTTTGAGCTATGCTCAGAAAGTTGCCATCGTCCCCGGCTATGGTCTTGCGGTGGCTCAGGCGCAGCATGTGTGTCATGAGCTGGAAAAACTGCTGGAAGATAAAGGGGTGAATGTGTTTTATGCCATTCATCCTGTTGCGGGCAGAATGCCGGGACACATGAACGTGCTGCTGGCAGAAGCCGATGTTCCCTATCCCAAGCTGCTGGAGATGGAGGAAGCCAATCCGCAATTTGCCACTACGGATGTGGTGCTGGTGATTGGTGCGAATGATGTGGTGAATCCGGCTGCCAGGAAAGATACGTCAAGTCCCATCTATGGAATGCCTATTCTGGACGTGGACGAAGCCAAAAACATCATCGTGCTGAAGCGCAGCATGGGCAAGGGGTATGCGGGCATCGAAAATGAACTCTTCTTCCATCCTAAAAGCAGGATGCTGTTCGGTGATGCGAAAAATTCTCTGCAAAATTTAGTGTCGGAGGTGAAGGCTATTTAAATTGCACTTTATTCAAAACCCTACAGGCTTCAAAATCTTCAATACCGTTCTGCGATTGACGCGGTGCTGCTCTTCGGTGCACTGAACACCGTCACGGCATTTGTTCAAAATGTGCTGTTCGCCAAATGCGCTTAGAGTGATGCGGTTGGCGCTGATGCCTTTGCTCACCAAATACTCCTGTGCGGCATTGGCGCGCTTCCATGAAAGCTCGAGGTTGTAGGCGAACGAGCCGCGGCAGTCGGTGTGTCCGCCAATATCCACGGTGACCTCCGGCTTCTCTTTCATCATCGCAACAATAGAATCGAGAATAGGGTATGCCGTTGGCAAAATTTTGTACTCGTTGTAGCCGTAATAAATGTCCTTCAGCAAAATACCTTCGATGATAATATCGGAAAATGTGATGGTGTCACCGCCATCAACACCCAGCGTGTTGAAGTCGAGGTTTTTGTTGGAGAGGGAATCTTTGAACATCTTCAGCTCATAAATGGATTCGGGAGCAACTTCAAAGGAGAAGTAACCGTCAGCATCCGTCTTGGTCTTTTCGCTGGTATTGGTGAGCTTGTCAACAAGCGTCACATCCACTCCGCCTTCGGCTTTGTCATTCATCGGGTTCACGATGTTGCCAACCAGCAGAATCATGCCGGTGTCGGCTTGCGCAAACGTTTTTTCCTTTTCCTCCTTTCCGGCACTAACGGTGACGTAATAAATGTCATCCATTCCTTTGCCGCCTTTCCGGTTGGAGGAAAAATAGCCGGTGTTGCCGCTTGTCAGTTCCAAGCTGAAATCATCGAATCGCGTGTTGATCGGATAACCAAGATTGGTAACGCTTCCCCAGCCTTCCTGTGTTTCAGTAGAGACATACAGGTCGAATCCGCCCAGCCCCATCTGCCCGTCTGACGCGAAATATAATTTATTGTCGGGACCAAATCGCGGAAACATTTCATTGCCGGGCGAATTCACTTTCGAGCCGAGATTAATCGGCTTGCCCCATTTGTTTTCTTCCCTGTAGCAGATGTACAAATCAAATCCGCCATAGCCGCCCGCAAGATTTGAAGTGAATATCATCCGCGAGCCGTCAGCGGAAATAGTTGGATGCCCCAGTGAATAGTGCCTGCTGTTGTGCGGAAAACATTTGATGTGCTTCCACTTTCCTTTCCTGCTTTTCCGGGCGCTGTAAATCTGGAAATGGAGGAATCCTTTTTTGTCAACGCGCTTTGTCCCTGCCGAGCGTCTTGATGAAGTAAAATACATTGTTGATGCCGAATCTGTCAGCGCTCCAGGTCCTTCATGGAAATAGGAATTGATTCTTCCCTTCAGCGCAACAGCATTGTTGCCTGCCGAATCGGTCGGGCTGCTTTGGCTTTTTGCAAAGTACAAGTCATAATAGGATGGCTTGCTGTACCAGTCGTACAAATCTTTTTTCTTATCGTAGCGGCTGGATGCGTAAATCAATCCATCTTCATACTGCAAAGCACTGAAATCATCCGATTCTGAATTGAATGAAACAGGCGTGATGGAATAGCGGGCGGAATCCTTCTTGAACTTGTCAACCAAATCACATGACAGTGCGAGGATTTCTCCGTTTTTCCCGGGCTCTAAAACGTTGTATCTCTCGAATTGCACCTTTGCATCCGAATATCTTCCGAGCATCCGCAGCACCTGGCCGTAGTTGTAAACATACTGCGCCTCCACCCGCCCCGAATTCACCGCGAGCTTATACCAGTCGGCAGCTTGTTCGAGGCTGTCGAGCATCCGGTAACATTCCGCCACTTTCAGACGAAGCTCGTTGGTGTTGTTTTTTTTGTAAAGTTTCTTGTATTGCTTCAGCGCGCGCCCGTAATCGGGCTTTACGAAATTGCGGTCAGCTTTGCACGTCCGGTAGGACTGGGCGAACGCTCCGCTCAATACCAACAGGCTTAGGAGAATGACGTAGTTTAATTTCATTCTTTTCAGTGTTTGTGGTTTGTAAGTTTGTCGTTATACAAACGCAAACGGCACACGACAACCACTTACATCTTTAAAAATACCGTGGCGAAACAACCTTCCTGGTTCTTGTCAAAAATTCCATCGTCAGCATCGCTTCATGCACGCCTCCCGCTTCCCTGCGATATTCGTTGTTGTTCAAATCATAAGCATATCCTAAAATCAACTGAACTTTCTCCGTTTCAACAATCTTATTGAGATACACCTGCCCGCTGAAAACAATGGACTGGTCGGTTCGATATCCTGCTCCCACGGAAAATGTATTAAAGGCGATGAGGTGGAGATTGGCGTCCACCTGTGCTTTCACATTCTCAACCAATTTGAAGAGCACTGAAGGCTTCAGCTTGAATTGGTCAACGATAATCACAAGGTAATCGGCTGTGAAATAGTAATGGCGGTTTTGAATCGTGTGGGTGTTGTCATAAATATCGTTGGCGAGAATCTGCGGAACGGAAATCCCCGCAGAGAAAAAGCGATTATGGTAATACATTCCCGCACCGGCTACGGGCACCCACTCTGTTCCCTCGAAGCTCAGTGCAGCCGGGTCACCCATATTGATGGCGCCCTCAAATTCAGACGTGTTGGTTTTATACAACTGAACGCCACCCTGAATTCCAAGCGCAAGCTTGCCGTTGCCGGCATTGAAGGCATAAGTGTAAATGCCTTGAAATCCGCTTTGGTTGAACGCTCCGATGCGGTCATTGTAAACGGTGAATCCAAGGTTGTAGTGGTCGTTGCGCAGCGGGGAATGAATGCTGAAGGTGTAAGTCTCAGGCGCACCGTTAATCTCAGCCCATTGGTTGCGGTAGAGGAACGTGGTGGAAATGATTCCCCTGCTGCCAGCGTAAGCAGGATTGATGACGAGCTTGTTGAAGATGTATTGTGAGTAGAGCGATTCGTTCTGAGCGAATGTATTTATGCTCGTTATCGCCAGCGACATGAGCACGAGCATGTTTATTGAGTGCTTTATCATAGCGTTTTGTTTATGTGTTTTTACCTTGGTCCGCACAGCACACTATTTCTTCACCGTGATGTACCCAGTTATTGCTGGCTTCCCGTTATTCAAAAGCAGCTTGTAGAAATACACCCCCTCCGGAATCTCTTCACCCCATAAATTCAGGCGTGTGTTTTTTACGGTGCCGTCCCAGTCATCCTGGTAATCGGTAACCTCATACACGATATCGCCCCAGCGGTTGAAGACAATCATCTGATTTCCCGGATAGCTGCGGATGCCGTCAATCACCAGCACATCATTGACACGGTCGCCATTTGGCGAAATGAAATTCGGCACGTTGATGGGCGGTTCGAGAATCACCGTGACTGTCACCGAATCCACATCTGAACAATTATTCGCGTCTGTGACTGTGACATGATATAAGGTGGTCTGGAGCGGTGATGCAACCGGGTCAGCAATCCGGGCATTATCCAGCGATTCCGAAGGCGACCATTGATAGCTCACTCCGCCCGTTGCATGCAGTTGCGCGGAGTAATTCAAATTAATAGTGACGTCATCACCTGCATCAATTGACATGGGAGGATAGTAATCAATCACTACCGTGTCAATCGCATGGCAGCCGTCAGCGCTGGTGACGGTGACGTGATAGGTGCCGGGCTGCGTAACATCAATCGTTTGGGTGGTCGCGCCTGTTGACCAGTTGTATGCCGTAAGCCCCAAGCCGCCATCCAGCGTGTAAATCACACCATCGCACAGGGTAGTGTCGGGACCCAGGCTTACGTTGGTGTTTCTGCAAATCTCAAACGAATCAATTCCCGCGAAGGGAGAACCTGCAAAGTTGTTATCGACCGACTGCACACTCCAGTAATACTTCCCCTTCGGCAGATTGTTCACGCTCCACACGCGATTGAAACCCTGCTCGCCCATGCTCA
>DATLYB010000454.1:0-3955 GCA_035575215.1 Chitinophagales bacterium | reverse complement strand
AGTATTGCTGAACAAAGCTTTAGAGCCTACCGCGGTGTTTGCGGTTGCCTGGGATGACAAGGTTGCACCCACTCCGTTGCTGATTAAGGCAGAATCACCTACCGCTACGAGATAGCTGCCGGTCGTATTATTATACAAAGCGCGAACACCGAAAGCCGTATTGGCGTTGCCGGTTGTATTTGAAAATAATGTGCTTCTTCCGTAAGCGGTATTGTTGCTGCCTCCTGTGTTGTTAAACAACGCGCTGCGCCCGCTGGCGGTATTGGCATCCCCGCCTGTGTTGGAATACAGCGCGCGCACTCCGAAAGCCGTATTGGAATTACCCGAAGTGTTGCTGTACAAGGCGCTTCTGCCTAAAGCGGTATTGGCATCGCCTGTCGAGTTGGAGTATAAAGCTCTGCCGCCCACGGCTGTATTTTCGTCAGCATCGGGGTTGGAATAAAGCGCCTCCCTGCCCACTGCGACATTAAAATGTCCGGTCATGTTGGAATAACCCGCAAGCGAACCGATGAATGTGTTAGCATTCCCCATCGTGTCATTCACATAAGTATTATTTCTTCCTGCAGCCAGTCCGACAAACGTGTTGGCGGGACCATCAGAATGAATCGAAAGCAAATCAGCGCCCGTGCTGCTGCGAAGCTCAATGAGCGGATGTGCATTGGTTTGTGCACTGCCGGCTTCGATGATAAGCTGAGTGGTGTCATCATTTCCTGAAACATGAAGCTTGCCCTGCGGGGAGGTGGTCCCGATTCCAACATTTACTCCGGTTTCAAAAATCTGCGAGTTTCCCAAGGCAGATGTGCCGGACCATTTGGGCAGATAGCCTGCTGCTCCGGTTCCGCTGATTCCATCATCAGCAGCCGGAGCCCATGATGTTCCGTTCCATTTCAGCACTTGACCTGATGCCGGAATGATGGCTGAAACAGCGTTCCCCTGAATTTTTGAAACAGTTGGATTCGGATAGGCACCGCTCAAATCTCCACCCGCCACTCCCGAAGGCGGAAGGGATGACGGTATCACTCCGGCCGCCATATCCTGCGATTGAATCGAGCCATCAGCGATTTCGTTTGTGGTGACTGCGCTGCCAGCAATTTGCAGATTGGAAAACATTCCGGATACATCACCTCCGGCACTGGTGAAAATTGTGACATCATCACTTGCATTCGTATCGCCTGAATTGCTGATGATTGCAGATACAATGCTGATACCGGCACCGGCAGAATAAGATGCGCCATTGTCATTATCCGGTGCCCAAGCGCTTCCGTTCCATTTCAGCACTTGCCCGCTGGAGGCTCCCTGCTGTGCAATATCGAGCGGAGTTCCGGCAGTTCCGTCACCGCTCAGTCGCGGACTCACATTTACGCCTCCGGAACTGGAAGAGGTGTTATCGGTTGCCGGAACCCATTGCGCTCCGTTAAATTTCAAAACGTCACCGGAGAGAGCGCCATTGGTGTTCACATCATTCATTTCCGTAAGCGCGTCTATCGAGTTGCTGATAACGGTTCCGCTAATGTTGATTCCGTTTCCGGCAGTGTAATTCACTCCTTCGTCAGCAGCAGGCGCCCATTGCGCTCCGTCAAACTTCAACACTTGCCCGGTGGCTGGAGCGTTCGCGGCAACAGGTTTTCCCTGCAAACCATCTACTGTAGGATTCGGATAAATGCCATTCAGATCTCCGCCTGCAGCAGTGGTGTTGGTAATGTCATTTGTTGCATCCGTGTCACCGGAATTATTGATGGTGGTGCCTGAAATTGAAATTCCCGATCCAGACGAGTAAGTGGTTCCGGTTTCGTTTGCAGGCATCCAGGATGTGCCGTTCCATTTCAGCACCTGCCCGGTTATTGCGCCTTGCTGCGACAGTGAAAGCGGATTGCCTGCAGTCCCGTCACCGCTTAAAGTCGCATCAGTTGACACAACCTGTGTTCCCCAATTGTCAGCGCCACTGCCCGTATTATCAGCCGCAGGTGCCCATTCTGTGCCGTTCCATTTAAGAACTTGTCCGCTTATCGGATTGCCGGCAACCACATCTGCCAGGTCATTCAGCGCAAGGCTGCTGACTGATTCTGCCGTCTGTGCTTTTTCTGACCACAGGGAATAAGGCACGCTCACCAGTTCGATTGTCCCCATCGGGAAATAATTGGTGCCCCCTGCCGGGTCCATTTCCACTTTCAGAAATTTTTTATCACTTCCCCACGTGATGGCTGAGAATGTTCCTGAAAGAACAGTTCCGCTTCCCACGGTCAGAATAAACAAACCATATTCGTTTGTCATCACTGCATGAAGCTCTGAATACTGGGCAGCACCGGATGAAGAGCCGTCCAGCACGCTCAGGCGGATGGTAACCGGCTGATTAACGAGAAGATTTCCAATTGCATCACGCGCCACGGCCTGATAATTGAATCGCTGCGGAACTTGGCTGTAAAGGATAAATGTAATCGGCACCAGGGGGACTATTGTTAAAAGCCTTTTCATGATGAATGTTTATGGAGTTAATATTTTTTAAAACCTGAAATACCAGTTTACTGCGGTTACGTAGTTGGTGTTCCTGGGCGCGCGGTTCAGTTGCTGCTGAATTTGCTCATACACTTCGAGTTTCACGTGCCGGTTGATGGTATATGCCAGCCCCGCAGAGCCCCGTATCTGGTCAATCGTTTTCCGTACCGGATGATTGAGCGGAAAAAAAACTTCCGCTTCAATGAATGGCTGTAAATAGTAATTGATACGGCAGCCAATTTTCACCTTGTCGCGATTGTAAATTAACGGAGGCCTGTAGCCATCCCTCACATGTGTATAAAAAACTGACTGGATGCGGACAGTTCCTCCGAACGTCCAGTTTCCTTTTCCTTTCACAAAATCAATATCACCGTAGAGCACCTGCCGGTTGTCGTAGAAATTATCGAGATTCCTGCGGAACAGAAAGCGATAATTGCCGTTAACGCTCAAGCTGCGGTTGAATTTGTATTTCATGCCCGCATCAAAAAAGAAAAAACCAAGTTCCTGAAAATCGTACGTCAGTATTTCTTCATTCATAAACGTGAAAGAGACTGACCTTGAAATTTTTTTTTCCACATGCACCGAAAACAATCCGCGGAAATCAACTTGATTTTGAGCGGCTGCCGATAAATAAACCGTTATTGCGAGGCAAATGCAAAAAGCCTTACCCGTGCCGCTTCTCCCGGGAAGAAGGAAATCTGATTTGTTCGGCATTCCGGCAAATGACTGCTTATCGGCTGATTTGATTTTCTTCATATTACCTTATCATATTGTCCGCCAGCGTAAGCTTTGCTTTTAATACCCGTAACTGTAACAGCGGGAATAAATCAAAGCCCCGTTTTCATCATAAATCTTCTTGCTCATAAGCAAGCCTTTGCTGTCGTATTCATAAACGGCTTTCCTGATTTCCTTCCCGTTTTTATCGAGCGTGCTCTCGGAAATCTTGTCGTTGAAATTGTTATAAGCCGATTTTTCCCATTCGGTAATCTCTCCGTCTTCACCTGTTGTTTTTTTTTCGATTACGTTTCCCCATTTATCATAACCAGTCACAACCTTCTTCACTGTTTTACCTGTCGAATCAATCCGCTCGTAATAAATTTCATTCCCCTTTCTGTCATAACCGCTTATTGTTTTTTTTATGGTTTTGCCCGCAGGATTCAATTGTTCGGAAGAAATTTTGTTCCCGCGTTTATCAAACGAGGCTTTCTCCCATTTCACGACTCTTCCGCTTTGGTCATATTCAATCACCTCCACCGGATTTCCTTTGCCGTCATACCTGGTCAGCTCGCTTTTCTTTCTGACGGAATCCTTGCGCATGTCTTCCCATTCAATCAATACCGATTTGATTTTCCGCTCTTTGATGTCCCGCCTGGTTTGAGCGAAGGATGGCAGGGAGAGCAGCAATGCAATTGCCACAGACGTGAAAGGATGCTTGTGCCAGCTTCGCAGGAGATACAGGCGG